>NZ_JBSFDA010000016.1:0-101979 GCF_053593675.1 Streptomyces sp. NPDC002156
GAATATTTTATAGAAGATTACGGAATACGAGATTGCTTAAGTGGTGACTGGTTTTCAGACGTGTTCTATTCCGTTCTGGGGGGGGGTCCGTCCGGCGCCAGGGGGCGCCGGACGGGAAGGCTGCGACCGAGGGCGGATCGCAGCCAGGGAAGGCCGGCCGCAAGCGCCGGACCAAGATCAAGGGGAAGGCGCGTCCGCGCGACAAGAAGCAGCGACCTGCCCAGAGTGTCCGCCTCAGCGATCAAGAGCACGCCATCATCCAGGTCGGCGCCGATGCCGTCGGCATGAGTCTGGCCGGCTTCCTCGCTCACTCCGCGCTGGCTGCCGCCCGTGACCAGTCCCGCACTGCCGCCACCATTGCCACCGAACGCGATGTGCTCACAGAGCTGTTCGCCATGCGCCGTCAGCTCGGCTGGGCCGGCAGCAACCTCAACCAGGTGGCCAAGGCCCTCAACTCCGGCGGCGATGTACCCCACCTCAAGGAAGTGCTTGCCGACATTCACTGCACGGCCCACGCCGTGAAGAAGGCCGCCGACCGGGTCACCAACCGCCAAGAGCAAGAAGGCGAGGCGGCTTGATCCCCAGCATCCACAAGCAGGGCAGCCGCACCCTCGGCCTGCTCCGCTACCTCTACGGCAAGGGCACCCACGAGGAGCACATCGACCCGCACCTGGTCGCCTCCTTCGACCACATGGCACCCGACCCCGGCCGCGACCCCTCGGCCACGACGGAGGACCTCAAGCAGCTCCTCGACCAGCCCCTCCATCTGCTCGACGCCGACCAGCGACCCGAGAAGCACGTGTGGCACTGCTCGGTGCGCGCCGCCCCCGACGACCCGATCCTGACCGACGAACAGTGGGCCGACATCGCCCGCCGCATCGTCGCGGCCACCGGCATCGACCCCGGCGACGGTGCGGGCTGCCGCTGGGCCGCCGTCCGGCACGCGGACGACCACATCCACATCGTCGCCACCCTCGTACGCGAAGACGGCCGCCGCCCCGACCACCACCGTTCCGGCAAACGCGCCCAGGCCGAAGCCCGCCTCATCGAAGCCGACTACAACCTCCACCGCGTCACCCCCGGCGACGGCACCGCCGCGAAGTGCACCACCAGCGCCGAGCGGCACAAGGCCGAACGTCTGGGCAAGGAACGTGCCTCCCGCGAGGAACTGCGTGAGACCGTCCGCCGCGCGGTGGCCGGTGCCGCTTCCACGGACGAGTTCCTCGGCCGCCTCAAGGACGCCGGGCTTCTCGTCCGCGTCAAGGTCATGCCCTCCGGTGACCTGAAGGGCTACAAGGTCGCCCTGCCCGACGACCGCAACGAGGACAAGGAGCCGATCTACTACGCCGGATCCACCCTCGCCCCCGACCTGTCCCTGCCCCGCATCCAGAAACGCTTCACCACCGACTCCGCCCCAGCGGAGACCGCCGACAGCGAGCGGCCGGAACGCCCCACCGCGCCCTCGGCACCCGCTGCGGCACGGCGCACCACCGCCCACGCGGCCTGGGCAGCACTGCTCGTCCTCGACCACAGCGGCGACGACGGCGCGACTGCCGCCCAGATCGCCGCCACCGGCGAGGCCCTCGACGCCCTCGCCAAGACCTCCGCCCTCCACACCCGCAACGAACTGCGCCAAGCGGCCTGGGAGTTCGAGCGGGCCTCCCGCTCCCACACCCGAGCCGAGTTCCGCCACGCGCAGGACCTGCGTCGCGCGGCCCGCGACCTTGTCTACGGCGGGCCCGCGTTCGGCCGGGGCGAGGACGGGGCCGGCACCGCGATGGTCTTGGACACGCTGATCTTCCTCGCCATCGCCGCCGCCCACTGGCACGCCCAGCGTCAGCACGCCCAACAGGCCGAGGCCGCCCACCGGACCGCCGAGCACCTGCGGGCCGCCTACCAGCAGGCAGCCACCGAACCCCTCACCGTGCTGCGCGAACGTGGCCGCCGTATCGCCCCGTCCCTGCGCCACCACCACGCCACCACCGTGCGCGCCGCCCTGCCCGACCTCGCCGAGACCGTCCTGGCCGAGCCCGGCTGGGACGCCCTGGCTGCCACCCTCGCCGACGCCACAAAGGCAGGCCACAACCCGCAGGCCCTACTCGCCGAGGCCGCCGCCCGCAGGGAACTGGGCACCGCCGATTCCATCAGCGACGTCCTGGTCTGGCGCCTGCGTCACATGGCCAGCCTTCCCGCCTACGCGCCGTCGCCCCCGGAACCCACCCAGGCCAGCCTCCTCCCGGCCGGCCAGGCCCCGACTCCGCACATCGCAGCGCCTTCGGCACCACGCGCACCGCGCCGCTGATCCCGACACGGGTCCGTAGCCGACCACGCCGCTGACGACACCGGCTGCGCGTTGCACGATGGGCCCGACCGGTTCTCCCGGTCGGGCCCATCACGCATTTATGCCAACAGCCAGCAACGGCCCCACGTTCAGAGACGCTCGGCCTCGTTAAGCCGTATCCACCAACGGTCAACTCCGAGTACCTGGACCGAGGATGAACGCCGGGGCGCGAAGCGCTGTCCCATGGCGTCGAGTCCCCATCGGCGTCAGGGAGCGCCATGCGCCTTGTCGACGGCCTTCGCCAGGTGGGCGTCAACCAGGGCCGCGCTGCCAGAAACTGCTACGACCACCGTCCCGGTACGGACGGCCGTCTGTTTGACCACGCTGGCGCGACCGCCAGCGGTGAAGGTGAGCAGCTGGCTCCACCGCTCGTCACCCAGCCTCGGGGCGGGCAGCTTCCGCGTCGTGACCGTGATAGGGGTGGCGCCGACGAGCACCTGGTACGTGGGGCAGGAGGTCATCGCCTCGAAGATCTGACCCACGCCTTTCGAGAGGTTGTCCTCGGTACCGCTGTACAGCTCCTCGGCCACCTCCGAGTTGCTGCCGCCCTCATAGGCGAAGGACGCCTTCGCCTTGCGGGGGAAGTCGAGGCTGCCGCCGACAGCTACGTCGCCGCCCAGCTTGTCCAGGGCCGGGCAGCCGGACACGGTGACGTCGTCGTGCCGCTGGGGCTGCTGCGGCTTGCGGGTGTAGCCCTCGCCAAGGTCGCTCTCGTCCAGGAGGCGCTTGCTCAGCTCGGCCGAGGACAGCAGCGCGGACACCGCGGCGCCCTTGGCGGCGCGGTGCGCCTGGGCTGTCGCCGAGGACGCCTTCCTAGGGGACGTGGAGGAGACGGTGGAACAGCCCGCCAGGGCGGGGACGGCTAGGGCACTCAGACACAGAGCGGTGATGGTGTGACGACGCATGCGGAACCCCCAGGGTGCTGCGGAGCGGATGGTCTGACTGAACCGACCCGGTTACGGTGTCGGCGGGTAGCAGGGGGTGGGGGCTCAGTGGCCGAGGTGGCGCAGGCCGTCTTCGAGGGTGGGATGGAACCGGTCGACCGGCCCGGAGTTGCGGTTGTACCAGGCCGCGTCCAGGCCGGACTCCCTCGTCTCGTGGCCGGCCCGGCAACGCAGCCACACCGAGTCGTCACGCAGGCAGAAGACGATCCAGTCCCGGTACGAGCCGCACGCGGGGCACGTACGGACCTCGCAGTCGATGACGAGCGGCTGCTCCCAGCGCATCATCAGCCCGGCCACCTCCTGTCGCGACGGGACCCGCAGATCCGGCGGCAGGAACTCGGACACCGCCCCCTCGGGTGCGGCCGGTGCCAGCGCAGCCGCGCCGTCGGCGTTGTCGGGCAGGGGCGGTTGGCTGTGCATCTGTAGCAGCGTGTAGCCCGCGCGCTGGGCTTCATGGAATGCGCGGTCCGCGCGAGCTCGTCGAAAGAACAAGATCTTCTTCCTCTCTGTCTTCTGGTGAGCGCAGGGCACGGGGCGCACCCGCGCTCACCTGCTGAAACTCAGGGAAGTTGGCTACGGCTAGCGCCACAGCCTGCTCCGGGGAGCGGTGTCGTCAGTTGCGGCGGACGACGGTGAGCCGGCCCTCGGCGCCCTTGGGCACGGTGCGGCGGGGCACCGGGACCGGTGAGGCAAGCGATGACGCGAACACGGCCACCAAGTCGTTCGGAACACTGGCGCTGAAGCTCGCGCACCACAGGTACGAGGCGCCGAGCACGGGTTCCGCCCACGCCTGCCAGCCCACCAGGTCAGGGCGCGGGTCGGCGTCCTCGATGAGCGGCGGCAGCATCTCCATGGAGACGCTGGAGGACAACCCGGGGTCTGTGGCGGTGGTGCGGGGGCGGTCCACGTCGCGGATCCAGCCCTGGGCACTGAGCGCGTTGATGACCGTCTCAGGCCCGTCGAAGCTGACGTGGGGCGCCTCGCGGGCGTCGAGCGCTATGAGGAGATCGGCGAGCGCCTCGGGAGGGATACCAGCGGTGAAGTACGCATTCCACTCCGTCAGCGCGGAAGCGGCATGCGGGCGGGCGCTCAACTGCCAGGCAACGGGCAGTCCGCCCAGCTCGAACGGGTAGGCCGCGAGGATCCACTCGGCGCCGCGCAGCCCGTCCGGGCTCACGTACAGCAGGGTGTGGCGGGCCGTAGGCCACATGCGCCAGCCGAGGCCGGCCAGGGTGTCGCCGATCCGCTCGGCGAGTACGCCGTCGTCACCGGCCAGGTGGCGGGGAGTGACCGAGTACACCGGGTCCGACGAGTCGGAACGGGAAGGATCGCTGGAGTGGTGCGGGTGCAGGGGCGCCTCCGTGGGCTCAGGGGAGGTTTTCCGTCAAGACGTTGTACGTTGACATGGTTTGCAGCAGCACACCAGTCTTTGCGGGATCTTTCCTGTCTGCCCCCGGCGAACTGTTGTCCTTGGACAGCGAATCCAGTCGTCCGCCCCGCGCTGGCCTGCGGCGACTAACTTGATTGTCAAGGGCGTTGATGAGGCCGTCCCCGCTCACCAACGCCGTGACCTGCGACGACTGCGTTGGATGTCAAGGAATTCCACGGACTGGGTTCGATGTCGGCGGACAAACTGATTGACCTGTCTCACCGGAGTTGGGTCGTGTCTCACTGAAGATGGACAGATGCTGGTCCGTCTCATCGAAGGTGGACAGCAGGCGCGCGACCAGCTCGAAAGTGGAGCCGGAGTCGGAACTCACCGTCGATGGTGCGCCGACCCCCGACACCGGAAAGGCGCCTGCCGGTGAGACCTCCGTAGCCTCGCGCTGACGCCGAGGCCCTGGCCAAGTACTCGATAGATCGGGCGTGACCAGCGCTACCGTGCATCGGTACACCTTCGGTGAGACGGGTCGGCTGCGCACCTATGCCGAGAGGATCAACTGCGGACCGGGCATCACTCCTGGGCGGAGGCGGTCAACTCCATCATCGCCTGGGCGTAGGTTGCGCCGTCAATCTCCTCGTCGTGGTACTGGCGCATCAGCTCGTCGATCTTGGCCTGTAGCTCTGTCCGGTCCATCGTTATCTCCCAACATGTCAGTGTCGCAAGGTGGGGACAGTAGCGCGACACGCACCGCACGACGGCGCTTTCCCCAGATCGAGGACACCTTGCCCTTCCACTTCGAGCTGGTCGCGCGCCTGCTGTCCACCTTCGATGAGACGGACCAGCATCTGTCCATCTTCAGTGAGACACGGCCCAACTCCGGTGAGACAGGTCACTGATGCAGTGGCACCCCACCATCAGCCCAGGCGGTAGACGCGGAGCGGGCACGGCTACCAGTGCCCGCTGGTAGCCGTGCCCGCGACTGGGCTGGATCTGGCCGGGTGGCTGTGGCGCTGCTCAGCAGCCGACGGAGGCGGGTAGCACGAAGAAACCGGTCGAGGGAGGTGCCGAGGCGCTGGCACCCTGGGGCAATGTTGTTCAAGCTCACCGGATCCAGTTGCTCGGGCAAAACGACGCTCGCCAACGCCACAGCTGGCAGGCTCCGGCAGATCGTCGTGCACGACTTCGATGAACTCGGTGTGCCAGAGGGCGCCGACCTTCACTGGCGCCATCGAATGACCGAGTTGTGGGTGCAACGCGCGCTGGAGTACCAGGATCGTGGCATTGACCTCCTACTCACCGGGCAGTCTCCCCTGGGCGAAGTCCTCGCTGTGCCCTCCGCGCCACTACTGGACGGCATCGCCGTATGCCTGGTCGATGTCGCCGACGAGGTCCGGCGCGTTCGACTCGCCGAGCGTGACCCCGGCCGGTGGGACGCTCCGGCGGTCGACGCCTTCATCGGCTGGGCCGCATGGCACCGGAAGCACGCCCTAGACCCCCGTCACCGGCCCGACGTCGTCATCGACAACAGCTGGCCCGAGATGGCCTGGCAGTGCTGGACCAGGTGGCACGCCGATGATCCCCGATGGCGCACTCAACTGCTCGACACCACGGACCAGCCGGTCACGAAATCCGTAGATCAGGTCGAGCGGTGGATCACTGAGCAGCGCGAAATGCATCGGGCTGGCCGACTCGCCCTGGGCCACGGCTGGACTTCATGATCCGATCGGGCGGTCCGGGCGTGCAACTGCCATCATCACCCACGTCCACCAGGCCGGTCGTGGCCCACGTGAACTGCCGACCGAAGCAGTTGCCCACTCGGGACCTGGACACCGCCGAGCCGTCAGCGACGTCCTCCTCCGGTGTGTGAGTCAGATCGCCGGCCCATCTGCCGAGCCTGCTACACCAGCACACGGCCGCCCCGCCAGTGACCCCGCCCCGATCACGACAGAAGCAGCACGGACGACAGTCGAGCTTTCCTCCGACGCCGAGATCTTTGCAATCGGGCGATCCGGCAGTAGCCGAAGCGGGTAAACTGGTTCACGGTCGCACGAGAGCGTTCTTGGTCACACTTGGACTGCCTTCGTGCGGCCACTTTCATGCCCTGGCCAGGGACTGCGCTCGGAGAGAAAGTCCGGCGAAGGCAGAGACCCCGGGCCCCTAGAATGGCCGTCGTGACCGACAACACTCAGCGCCCCGACAGCGGGCTAAACAGCTCCCCCGAACTGCCGACTCAGTACGCGCCGGCCGAGGTAGAGGGGATGCTGTACGAACGCTGGGTAGACCGCGGTTACTTCGAGGCCGACGCGAAGAGCGACAAGCCCGCGTACACGATCGTCATCCCCCCGCCGAACGTCACTGGCTCCCTGCACCTCGGGCACGCCTTCGAGCACACGCTGATCGATGCCCTGACCCGCCGCAAGCGCATGCAGGGTTACGAGACGCTGTGGCAGCCGGGCATGGACCATGCCGGAATCGCCACGCAGAACGTGGTCGAGCGTGAGCTCGCCAAGGAGGGCAAGTCCCGCCACGACCTCGGGCGCGAGGCATTCGTCGACCGTGTCTGGCAGTGGAAGGCCGAGTCAGGCGGGCAGATCGCCGGCCAGATGAAGCGCCTCGGCAACGGTGTCGCCTGGAGCCGTGACCGCTTCACCATGGACGAGGGTCTCTCCAGGGCCGTTCAGACCGTCTTCAAGAAGATGTTCGACGACGGTCTGATCTACCGCGCCGAGCGGATCATCAACTGGTGTCCGCGCTGTCTGACGGCCATCTCGGACATCGAGGTCGACTACCAGGACGACGACGGCGAACTCGTCTCCATCACGTACGGCGAAGGCGACGAGACCCTCGTCGTCGCGACCACCCGCGCCGAGACGATGCTCGGTGACACCGCGGTCGCGGTCCACCCGGACGACGAGCGGTACGCGCATCTCATCGGCAAGCAGATCAAGCTGCCGCTGACCAACCGCAGCATCCCGGTCGTCGCGGACACCCACGTCGACCCCGAGTTCGGCACCGGCGCGGTCAAGGTGACCCCGGCCCACGACCCGAACGACTTCGCCATCGGCCAGCGCCACGGCCTGGAGTCGCTGACCGTCATGGACGAGCGCGGTGTCATCACGGTGCACGGTCCGTTCGAGGGCCTGGACCGTTTCGAGGCCCGCTCCGCGATCGTCGCCGCGTTGCGCGCTGACGGCCGGATCGTCGCCGAGAAGCGCCCGTACGTCCACTCGGTGGGCCACTGCTCGCGCTGCAAGACGACGCTGGAACCGCGCCTGTCCCTGCAGTGGTGGGTCAAGGTCGAGACGCTCGCCAAGGCGGCCGGGGACGCGGTCCGCGACGGACGCGTGAACATCCACCCCGGCGACATGTCCCAGCGGTACTTCGACTGGGTCGACAACCTCAACGACTGGTGCATCTCACGGCAGTTGTGGTGGGGACACCGCATCCCGGTCTGGCACGGCCCGAACGGCGAGACGGTCTGCGTCGGCCCCGACGAGCAGCCGCCGACCGGCGAGGGCTGGACCCAGGACACGGACGTCCTCGACACCTGGTTCTCCTCCGGCCTGTGGCCCTTCTCCACCCTCGGGTGGCCGGAACAGACCCCGGACCTTGAGAAGTTCTATCCGAACTCCGTCCTCGTCACCGGCTACGACCTCATGTTCTTCTGGGTCGCCCGCATGATGATGTTCGGCCTGTACGCGATGGACGGCGAAGTCCCGTTCCGCACCATCGCGTTCCACGGCATGGTCCGCGACGAGTTCGGCAAGAAGATGTCGAAGTCGTTCGGCAACACCGTGAACCCGCTGGACTGGATGGACAAGTACGGCTCGGACGCCGTCCGCTTCACCCTGGCCAAGGGCGCCAACCCTGGTACGGACGTGCCGATCGGCGAGGACTGGGTCCAGGCGTCCCGGAACTTCGCCAACAAGATCTGGAACGCCACGCGCTTCGCGCTCATGAACGGCGCCACGATCGAGAGCGACCTCCCGCCCGTCGAGAAGCTCTCGGCCACGGACCGGTGGATCCTGTCCCGGCTCAACGCGACCGTCGCCGAGGCGGACGCGTACTACGACGACTACCAGTTCGCGAAACTCGCCGACTCCCTCTACCACTTCGCGTGGGACGAGGTCTTCGACTGGTACGTCGAGCTGTCCAAGACCACCTTCTTCGAGGGCGGCGAGCAGGCAAAGGTCTCCGGCCGCGTGCTGGGCGAGGTCCTCGACGTCACCCTGCGCCTCCTGCACCCGGTCGTCCCGTTCGTCACCGAGAGCCTCTGGACGACGCTGACCGACCGCGAATCCCTCGTGATCGCCGACTGGCCGACGGACAGCGGATTCCGCGACCCGGCAGCCGAGGCAGAGATCGAGAACCTCCAGCAAGTGATCACGGAGGTCCGCCGCTTCCGCTCCGACCAAGGTCTGCAGCCGGGTCAGAAGGTCCCGGCCCGTCTAGACCTGTCGGGCACGCAGCTCGCCGCCCACGAGGCCGCCATCCGCCAACTGCTGCGCCTCCAGCCGGAGGGCGACGACTTCAACGCGACCGCGACGCTCCCCGTCGCCGGCGCCACGGTCGCACTCGACCTGTCCGGCACGATCGACGTCGCGGCCGAGCGGAAGCGTCTCGCCAAGGACCTCGCGGCGGCCGAGAAGGAGAAGGCCCAGGCGCAGGCCAAGCTCGGCAACGAGACGTTCCTGGCCAAGGCCCCGGACAACGTGGTCGACAAGATCCGCACCCGCCTCGCCAAGGCGGAGGAGGACATCGTCCGTCTCCAGACCCAGATCGACAATCTGCCGTCTGCCTAGCGGCCAGGCCAGTGAAGAAGCCCCGGACCGTGGTCCGGGGCTTCTTGCTTGAGTGTGCGGCGGTTACGGGATTCCCAGGCACTCGAACGGACTCGACAGGGAGAACTCCCTCTGACGTGCGACCGTCAGGGCCTGCTCGACGTCGTGCGTGGCCATGCGAATCAGGTCGTCGAGTCGAGAGGGCTTCGACGCGAGGACGTCGCGGGCAATGTCTTCTGCAGTGCCGTCGCGCTGGAAGTGGTGCTGGAACAGGTCGAGGTTCTTCTCGACCACGAGGAGGGTCATGTCGAACTCGGAGATCGCGGCGTTGGACACGCGCCGACCGCGCGAGTGCACCCGGTACTCGTGCAGCGGGCCGGAGATGCACACGATGGAGTTGTGCGCTCCGTTGCGGAAACGCCCGGCGAGTAGGTTCACGGCAAACGCCCAGTCCCCCCACTTCAGTACCTGCGGGTCGTACATGCCGCCGCGGATGGCGTCGTCGCGGCGGTAGACGATCGAAGTGGGCACGTGGTGCTTGCGCAGCACCAGCTCCTCCCGGCACGGATACGAGGAGATAGTGAGGCCCTCGAATTCGCCGATCATGCGGGACATCGTGTGCACGAAGGCCACGTGGTCGTGCGTCCGGAGGATCTCGACCGCACGGTCCGGATAGCTGCCGTCCACGAGGAGTTCTGGTGCAGTGGCGAGGCGGTCGTCGGCGTCGAGCTGCATGACGTACTCGAAGCGCGCGGCTTCGACACCAGCATTCCTGGCCGCGTGGTGCCCGCTGTGGCCGAGGCGGATTACACGTACCTCCGGTCGTTCGCCGCATGCTGCGATGGCGCCGAGAGTGCTCTCGTCGTCCGATCCGTCATCCACGATCAGGACCTCGAACGGGAACACGTGCGGTTGCCCGATGAGGGAATCCACGGCCTCGATGAGGTAATCGCCCGAGTTGAAGCAGGGGATGACGAAACTGATCCCTACTGGCGTGGTCGACTTCACGATAATCTCCCTGTCCCTGATCAGGCCGACGTGTTTGCCGTAATGACGGTGGCGCGGACCGCTTCGAAACAGTTGGCCCCGGTTCGGCTGTCTGTTTCGGCGTGCTCATCCCAGAGCAGCGTGACGTCCCACCCGTGGTAGATACGCTCGATGAGGCGCTGGAAAGACTCGGGCGAGTAGCCTGCTTCACCCTCGATCTGCCGGAGCCGACCCGCTGTGGATCTGCGGGTGATCGACGTAAATACCTCAAGGTAGTGATAGTTCTTTGACCGTGCGTTGGCGACCGCGCTTTCCAGCACGGACTCGACGTCGGGTTCTGCGAGGTAATGCAGTACATCCTTGGCGACGACTATCCCGAAGTCCCGGTCAATCGTGTACTCCTCAACGAGCGACTCACGTACATCGATTCGCTGGGCCAAGTCCCCTTGCCCCTCCAGCCGTCCCAGGAGCACGCTGCTGGGAACCTGGTCGACAGCAACCACCCTGTACCCCGCCCGAGCCATGGCAACGGTGTGGTTCCCCGCGCCGTAACCGAGGTCTAAAGCCGTCCGCGGAGTTCCTTCCCCGACCGAGTCCAAGAACAGGTTGAACCGCTCCGATGTCGGGGCCTGGAGGTTCTCCGCCGTGTTCCTCCCCCGCCGGATTGCATCCACGTAGAAGGCATGCACGGACGCCTTCGACACAAGGTCAGCCATTGAACTCCTCCTCAGTCACTGTGAGATGGGCACTGCGAGCCACTAGAACGGGACCTCGATCAGGCGGCCCGGAGTGAGGACCGCCGAGGCGAGCGCCTCGGTCACCTTCATCGGGAGGAGGTGGCTGGCCAGGGAGCTCCGCTCCTCCGTGCCGTTCAGCCAGTGCTCCATCAGCTGACGGTTGCTGTCGCTGTGGAACAACCCGTCGAACGACTCCTCCGACACGTACTGCTCGTCGGGGAGGAGAGCGGCGTTGGCGCGCGTAGTCACACGGGCGAAGGCGTCGATCCCGTCTGCGCTGACACCACGAGGGATGTCGTAGCAGTGGACGTGCGTGGAGAACAGCGTCGAGATCTGGGCCTCCATGTCGACGCTCGAAGTACGGCCGTTCACGTTGTAGAGATCCGGAGGGAGCTCGTCCCAGTTCCGGATGGAAGGGGTGGTCTGCTCGAAGGACAGCGTGCCGAGCGAGACCGTCCTGCCCGACGCAATGTCGACGAGACGGAACGTGGAGGTTACGTCGGTCTCGCCGAACCGGAAGCCGTCGTCGGCGTCATCTGGCCAGAGCGGATCGCCGTCCTGGAACCTCCTCGTGATCGGCCGGGACATCCGCTGGCGCTGGTCGATGGGGAACGCGCCGAAGCCGCTGAGCTCCAGTTTGAACTGGCGCTCAGGGAACAAGGAGGAGTTGAGCGAGAGGATCTGCGTCGCGAGATCGACGTAGTGGTACGCGCCGTGCATCATCATCCCGTAGCCGTACTTGTACGGGTGATCGTCGCGACTCTCGAACTCTCGCTGAAGATTCCACACTCCGCCGGCTGCCCGGAGATGGAAGGAAGTCAGGGGAGCTTCCCACCTATCCATTCTCTCTCTGAGCGACGCGAGGACCTTCTGGTTGTAGATCGGGTGGTACCGACTCAGGGTCATGACCGAGTGCTCCGCCGGAGAGTCGACAGAGACCCCGATGAGCTCCTCCATGGTCTTGGTGATGTGCGACGGCTTGAAGCGGCCATCCACCATGGGCGCCAACACGGGCTTCTCGACAAGCGAGTTGATGTGGTTCTCCACGCAGAACCGAAGGTATGCCTCATGCGCCCGTACTTCCGTGGCGATGTATACCTTCGTCGGTATTCCTGGCGTACGGAGACGTCGCACTGCCGCTGCGATGATTTCCTGCGGAGTCTCCCGCACCCGGGCATCAGAGTCCGGGAGGTAGACAATTCCTCGCGGCTTCAGGTCAATAGCATGGACTCGCTGTTCGATTGCCGACCTCTGGCACTCCAGGTCGATGATGGAGTAGGAGTCGATATGGCCTGACTGGACGGCACCCTTGATGCAGGGAAGGTACTTGTTGGCGACGATCTCATCGAAACCGACCACAATGAGATGATGCTTCGCTATCACGAGTCCACCTTTCAGGGATGCCCAAGAGGCATGGCGAATGCGGTGAGTTTTTGAGCGCACGCCACTACAAACCGAAAGGCTGCAGTGCACGGTTACTGCAAGTTCAGCAGTCGGGAATTCCCTGCCTGCCGCCGTTCATCGCTCCCTTGGAAGGCCCGTCAGACGAAGAGAACGGCATAGCTTTGCGACGACGCGGGCATCAGATCGACAGCCACAGCGGAGCCCCTCCGATCTCGTACGGATACTGGAGACCGAGGCGGGTAAGCGATCGCCGCGTCGGTGTGACCATGACAGCGGCTCGGGGGTGTGCGGAGTATCACAAGCTGTTGCCGAAGCTGCTCATCAGCAGCTCATGGCCGGTTGGTCTGACTTTTCAACATCCGCTTACACACGGGTTCATGACAGGCAGACTTAGGCTCCGGATCATGACCAGGGATGGGCAGGCGATAGGCGCGGTGGGTAAGAGTCGCCCAGGGTGGCGCCCGGACAAGCTGAGGCAGCAGCGCGAGGCGCACGGCCTGACGCTCGAAGGCGCGGGCGAGCAGGTGCGCGAGGTGGCCAGGGCCTCGGGGCTCACGGTGCCGGCCGCCAACTTTCAGACGCTGTGGCAGCACGAGCAGGGTGAGGTCTATCCCGGGCCGCACTACCGGCGCGCGTACTGCCTGCTGTACCGCGCGACCGAGCCGGAGCTCGGCTTCCGTAACGCTCTGCCCGACGAGGCCACGAAGCTCAAGTTCACCGCGTCGAGCGAACCGCAGAACGGCGCCCATGTCCTGGCCGTGGAACGGGCGTTGCACCAGCTGGCACCGAGCGCGGAGGACGCCGACGGCCTGGGCGTCCAACAGCGGATCCTCGATGCCTGGAAGCGGCGTCACACGGGCGGTGATCCGAACAGGCCGACGCTGATGATGGTCGGCGGCTACGCGGGCAGCGGGAAGTCGGAGTTCGCCCGCTTCGTATCGCAGCTCACCGGGTGGCCCGTCCTCGACAAGGACCCGATCACGCGCCCGCTTGTCGAGCGCCTCCTTGTTGAAATGGGCAGCGAGCCCAACGACCGGCACACCGACCTCTACCGGGAGAAGGTCCGCCCGCTGGAGTACCAGTGCCTGCTGGAGACCGCGTACGCGAACGTCGACTGCGCGATCAGCACCGTCCTCTCGGCCCCCTTCATCGCCGAGACCACCGACCCTCGGTGGATGCGGCGCCTGATCAACCGCTGCGAAGCACGTGGCGTCACCGTCGCTGTCGTCTGGATTCAGTGCGACCTCGACACGATGCACGAGTACATCAGCTTCCGGTCCGCCGCCCGGGACAGCTGGAAACTCCAGAACTGGGACACGTACGCCAGCGGGATCGATCTCGAACTGCGGCCCGTCGTACCGCACTTGGTCGTCGACAACCGGCTCGGCGCCGCGATATCGCTCACGGACCAGGTACGCCAGGTCTTCGGGACGATGTTTCCGTGAGGCAGGGCATCATGCTGTACGGGCCGCCGGCGACAGGCAAGGACACGATCACGGCCGCACTCACCGAACTCGACGCGCGGTACGTGCCGTTCACCCGGCTGAAGGTCGGGACCGGGAAGTCCGAGGGCTACCGGATGAGTACAGCTGAGCAGCTGGCCGTCTTGGAGGCACGCGGCGACGTCATCTATCGCAACGACCGATACGGCAACATTTACGTCGTCGACCGGCCCGGCCTCGACCAGGCCATGGAGGGTGGCAGGACCCCCGTCGTCCACCTCGGTCAGATGGTGGGGATGGAGCAGGTGGCCGCTCTCTTCCCGGCGCGCTGGGTGCGCGTTCTGCTGTGGTGCTCCAAGGAGACCACCGCCCGACGCTCACCGCAGCGGGGCGACACCGACACGGCGGCTCGGCTGGCCGCGTGGGACGCCACTCAGGCCGATCTTGCGGCTCATCCGCAGGCTGAGTGGGAGCTGCGCGTAGACACGGAGGCGACGGAACCCCGTCAAGCAGCACAGAGGATCAACGACATCGTCCGTGCTACGTCACCTCGCTCCTGACGGACTCGGCGCAATACACCCTGCTCAACTCGGGTTGTCCAGGTCCCCCTCGACGCGCAGGGCTTCCAGTGCCTCGGCGATATCCAGGTGCTCGTCTCTGTTGCCGTCCCACCGGGCGAGCGTCGCCGCAGCGGCGCGCATGAGGGAATCCGGCAGCCCTGCGTCGGCGAGCAGTGCCGCCGCGTCCTCAAGTTCTGGGCCCCAACGCCAGGCACGAGCAGCGGTCTTGGGGATGTAATCGGTCTCCACGAGGTAGCTGCGGGTGCGCTTCGCCGCGATCACCAGCAGCTCGTCCGCGACACCGTACGTGTCCGCCGCCCCGTACGCCACGGCGGCCAACACGCGGGAGACCTTCTGGTAGCTGGAGTACGCGAGCTTGAGAGCGGAGGCTTGGCCGATGCTGTCGCCCAGAACATGGGTCTGCACGTCGGTGCCGGCGAAGAGTTCGGCGATCCGGTCGGCTTTCTCGCCAGGGCCGGACAGATAGAGCGTCGGGGACTTGCCGCCCACCGGAGGCGATCCGACCACGGTGGCATCGATGGCCGGCATCGGGGCCAGGCAGTCGGCGATTCGCTGCACGCGCGACGGTGAGACGGCGTTCGCTTCAACATAGAGCGTGCCCGCGCCGACCATGCCAAGCTCGGCTACCTGGGCGGCGGTGTCCTCCGCTGCGGCGGGAGGGCACAGGGAGAGCAGCACGTCAGAGCGGGAGACGAGCTCCGGCAGTGCCTCGGCTTCCAGGCCCGCGTGCTCGGCCCGGCGGCGGGTTGTGTCGCTGCGTCCGTCGGGGCACCACAGCACGATGTGGCCGCGGGCGCGCAGCTGGGCGCCGAAGGCGGATCCCATGCTGCCGGGGTGCAGCAGCCCGACGGTGTCCGTCATGCCATGGTCCTCGCGTGGTCGGCGGAGTGCAGGAGCAGCAGGTCGATGGCGGCGCGTGCATGCGGCACCGTGTGGTCCGGCCCGGGATCGTCCGGCGGCCAGGAGCGGTCGTTGCCGATCCAGATGGTGTTGAGCCCCGCAGAGCGTCCGCCGCCGATGTCGTTGACCGGGTTGTCGCCGACCATCCAGCCGCCGTCGCCCAGCACGGTGCCGCAGCGGGCCGCCGCCAGGGCGAAGTGCCGGGTCTGCGGTTTGCGAGCATCGGCCTCCTCGGAGACGAAGACGCCGTCCACGCGCTCGGCGATACCGGTGGCCCACAGCTTGGCGCGCTGGATGTCCACCGCACCGTTGGTCGCCACCCCCACTCGCCAGTCGGCCACACGCAGCTCGTCCAAGCCGTCGAGGACCTCGGGCGGGCACGACACCATGGCCGCGATTTCGGTAACGTACACGCGCCACAACTCCGCAGTCGACGTGGCTAGTTGGTACCGGGCGCGGATCACATCAAAGGTGGACGGATAGGCCCGCTCAGCCACCATGTCCAGGACGTGCGCCTGCTCCTCGTCCTCCAGACCGTGCCGGGTGGTGAACTCGGCGGCCCAGTCGGCGAGTGCTCTCTGCCTGTCCACGAGGGTGTTGTCGAGGTCGAAGAGAACTAGGAGGCGCTGCACACCCGGCACCCTAATGCGCGAGGGTCGGTTCTGTGAGAGTTGTCCAACCTGAAGTTGCAGGTCGCGGGCTGGCGTGGGCCGGGAGTCTTCAAGGTGACCTTGTGGCGCGTGCGCTGAGCGAGATCCGCCAGAGCGCTCGATCGATCCCGGTTCGCAGAGCTCAACAGAACTGATACGCGCCCCTAACCAGGCCATATCCACCGGATTGAGTGACCTGGCAGGCTATCGAGAGGCGTAACAACACCGGTTCCTCGTGTACGCCTTCCCGTCTCGCTCTCCGAGCCCGGCCCATCCGGCAGTGCTGGACCGGCCCGAATTCGTCACGACTGCTTGCCGCTCTCACCGACGTTCCTCCAGGTCAGGCTGTCGTCAGCTTCGCCTGCCCGCTTCGACGGGCAGGCGGCGGAGTCCTTCCACCCCCGCTCGATCACACAGCGCCTCGTGGCGCACCCCCGCGTAGCGCGGAGTCCGTGATTGCAGGGGAAGCCCCAGATCACTTCAATTGCGATAACTGGACAGACTCCGACACCACATGTCAGTGGCGTGCGCGATGATGTAGGCCGACCAGGGGATGAGAGAGGTTTGGCCGCTGTGGATGTCTTTGAACTGCACCGGAAGCTTGTCGCTGACTACCGGCAGTTCACCGAGTCATTCGTGGGCATCCGGGACCCCAGGATTCGTGAGGCCGTCGAGCGCGACCTCGCAGAAGGCGGCCAATGGCCGGACGCATGGCTGTCGATCAACCCTCTTTTCGAACCGGGGGGCTCGGTTGACGAGCTCGTCAAGGGCCAGCTGCTGCACCCCGAGTGCTCCAAGATCTTCCGCACCGGCAAAGACGCCGAAGGGTCTCCCGGCGTTCCCATCTCTTTCCACCGACACCAGCGAGAAGCGATCGAGGTAGCCACCACTGGCAGGAGCTTCGTACTCACCACGGGCACCGGATCGGGCAAGAGCCTCGGCTACATCGTGCCAATCGTGGACCACATCCTGCGTGCACGCGCCGCGGGCGATACGCAACGCCGTACGCGCGCGGTGATCGTGTACCCGATGAACGCTCTCGCGAACAGCCAGCGCAAAGAGCTCGAGAAGTTCCTTCAGGCAGGGTACGGGCCAGAGGCGTCGCCGGTGACCTTTGCCCGCTACACCGGCCAGGACTCCGAGGAGGAACGCCACCGGATCCTACGCGATCGCCCCGACATCATCCTCACGAATTACGTGATGCTCGACCTCCTACTCACCCGCGACAAGGAGCGCGGAAACTTTCTGAATGCCACACGCGATCTGCGTTTCCTCGTCCTGGACGAGCTCCACACTTACCGCGGCCGGCAGGGAGCGGATGTCGCTCTGCTGGTGCGGCGTGTGCGGGACGCCTGCGAGGCGCGGAGCCTTCAGTGCATCGGAACCTCAGCGACCATGTCGAACGAGGGAGATCATCTGGAGCGCCGCAAAGACGTGGCTCGCGTTGCCAGCCGGATCTTCGGAGGCCCGGAGGACGTAGCACCGGAACATGTAATCGGCGAAACACTCCGCCGCGCCACCCGAGGGCCGGATCCGTCGCCGGCGCAGTTGACTGAAGCTGTCCTCAGAGCACCGGACCGGCTCACCCGCAGCTACGACGACCTTACTGAGGATCCGCTCGCGGTCTGGATCGAGAACACGTTCGGTCTGCGGGACCAGGCCGGGCATCTGGAGCGACAGCGCCCGATCACGCTAGCCGATGCTGCTGTTGGCCTGGCCGCCCTGGTGAACCAGGACGAGGACTTGTGCAGGGCTGCCATCGAGGACATGCTGCGCGCCGGGGCGAAGGCGAAGGACCCTGACACACATCGTCCCTTGTTCGCCTTCCGCCTGCACCAGTTCGTGTCGAAGGGGGACACCGTCTATGTAAGCCTTGAACCCGAGGCGACGCGCTACGCCACCAGGCGATACCAGCGTGTGGTCCAGGGCGATCGGGGGAAGCTCCTGCTGCCCTTGTCCTTCTGCCGCGAGTGCGGCCAGGAGTACCTCGTTGTGTCCCGGACGATGAGAGCTGGCCAAGTGGCCTACGAGCCGAGGCACGATCACGAGTCGGACGACGATCAGACCGCGGACGGCTATCTGTATGTGAGCACCGCCGCACCGTGGCCGGCGGATCCTGTCGCGGACGGGCGGCTGCCGGACTCATGGCTCGTGCGCGAGGAATCCGGTATCGATGTAATCGACAATCGTCGGCGCTTTCTTCCGGTGCCTGTGACCGTGGCCCTCGACGGTACGGAAATGGGGTACGGCGGCGCGGAGAGTGAACCCTCAGCCGCAGGCGACCACGGCACTGAACCTGCCGACGGTGCCGAGGGGCTTAGGGCTGCCTTCGTCCCCGCCCCGTTCCTGTTCTGCCTGAACCCCGAGTGCAAGGTCTCGTACGAACAAGTCCGTGGCCGGGACTTCGCCAAGCTCGCCAGCCTCGACTCGGAGGGGCGCAGCTCCGCGATGACGGTGATCAGCGCGAGCATCGTCCGGAGTCTGCGCAGCCAGCCACCCGGCGAGGAGATGCCGCGAGAGGCTCAGAAGCTGCTCACCTTCGTGGACAACCGTCAGGACGCCAGTCTGCAGGCCGGGCATTTCAACGACTTTGTCCAGGTGACGCATCTGCGGGGCGCTCTGGTCAAGGCGTTGAGCGACGTCGGTGCAGCCGGGTTGCACTACGACACTCTGGCACAGCGTGTCACCGATGCCCTGGCCCTGCCAGTGGAGTCCTACGCGGGCAGGGCAGAGGTTCGCTTCAGCCATCAGCGGGAGAATGTCACCTCTGCTCTGCGCGCGGTAGTGGAACTCCTTCTGTACCAGGATCTGCAGGGGTCCTGGCGTGTGACGATGCCGGGCCTGGAGCAGACCGGGCTCCTGGCTTTCGACTATCCGGCTCTCGGTGAGATTGCGGCTGCCGAGGACCTTTGGGAGAGCGGGCACGTGGCTCTCGCCGACGCCGCCCAGGAGCAGCGCGAGCAGCTGCTGCGGCTGGTGCTTGATGAGATGCGCCGCAATCTCGCCGTCGACGTCGAGGTGCTGTCCCGCACCGGTTTCGAGCGGGTGCGTTCGCGCTCCGACCAGTGGCTGACCGGCCCCTGGGCGCTCGCGGAGAGTCATCCGGAGCCCCGCCCTGCGGCTGTGTTCCCAACGTCGGCGCGGCCCGGCGGGTACCGCAGTGACGTCCACTTCACCGGCCGGTCCATGCTCGGCCGCTATCTACGCGCGCCGAGCTGTTTCCCTCATCTGTCGGACCGCCTGACCGTCGACGACGCCCAGCTCGTGATCCGCAGGCTGCTCGAAGTGCTCTGCCAAGCAGACCTGATCACGGAGTCCGTGCCACGGTCAGAGACGGGTACCCCCGGCTACCGGGTGAAGGCATCCTCGCTGCTCTGGCTGCCTTCAGACGGTTCCGCAGGCATGCGCGACCTCCTGCGGCGCCGGCACGGTGGCACCGCACCGCGCGTCAACGCCTTCTTCCGCGGTCTCTACGCGGATCTCGCCCACAGCCTCGCCGGTCTGCAGGCCGCGGAGCACACTGCTCAGGTCCCCACGCCCGTACGGGAGGAACGGGAGGCTCGGTTCAGTTCTGGCCGACTGCCGCTGTTGTACTGCTCCCCGACGATGGAGCTCGGCGTCGACATCAAGAGCCTCAACACAGTCGCGATGCGCAATGTGCCACCTACCCCGGCGAATTACGCGCAGCGATCCGGGCGCGCGGGACGTTCCGGTGAGCCCGCTCTGGTCACCACCTACTGCGCCATCGGGAACGCACACGATCAGTACTACTTCCGTCGGTCGCACCTCATGGTGCAAGGGCGGGTGGCACCGCCGCGCCTCGACCTCGCGAACGAGGATCTGGTCCGCAGCCACATCCAGGCAATCTGGCTCGCCGAGACCGGAGCCGACCTGCACTCGAGCCTGCCTGAGGTGCTGGATCTCGCTGATTCGATGCGCGGCTATCCGGTGCGCGAGGAGATCTGGGCGCAGATGCTCGATCCGGCACCGGCCCGCCGTGCGGAGGAGCGAGCCCGTAACGTGCTCGCGTCCGTACCGGACCTCGACACCTCAAGCTGGTGGAGCCCGCGCTGGCTGGAGGACGTCGTCCGCAACGCCGCCCGAGGCTTCGACCGAGCATGCGACCGCTGGCGCAACCTCTACCGGGGCGCTCTAGCGGAGCAGGAGGAACAGAACCGCCGCGTCCTCGACCAGTCGCTGAGCCCCCAGTCCCGTGAGCAGGCGGCCCGTCGCAGGCGCGAGGCCGAGAACCAGCTCAAGCTGCTGCGGAACGAGGACAGCCAGCGCCTCGGCCACAATTTCAGCGACTTCTATACGTACCGCTACTTCGCGTCTGAGGGGTTCCTGCCCGGATACTCCTTCCCGCGACTCCCGCTGGCCGCGTACATCCCAGGCTCCCGCAAAAATCGGGGTGCGGGTACTGAGGGCGACTACCTGCAACGCCCCCGCTTCCTAGCCATCAACGAGTTCGGCCCCGGTGCCCTCATCTACCACGAAGGAGCCCGATACGAGGTCAAGCGGGTGCAGTTGCCCATCGCCGAACCGGGCGAGATCGACACCGAAGCGGCCCGGTTCTGCCGCCACTGCGGCTACTTCCACGAGCAGAAAGCCGGGACGGATCTCTGCGACAACTGCGGTGAAGCGCTCACCGGGCTCATCCCCAACCTGATGCGGCTGACCACAGTCGTCACCGAGCGTCGCGAACGCATCTCCTCCGACGAGGAAGAACGACGCCGGGCAGGCTTCGAGCTGGAAACCGCCTACCGGTTCAACGCGCACGGCGACCGACCGGCCAGGCTGGACGCCCAGATTCTCCTCGATGGCCAGAAGCTTGCCGATCTGGCCTACGGAGACACCGCCAGCCTGCGCGTCATCAACAAGGGACGACGACGACGCAAGGACAAGGCACGGGTCGGTTACCGCATCGACACTGCGACCGGCCGATGGCTGCCCGACAAGCAGGCCGAAGCCCTCGAATCGGACGAACGGGAGTCGTTTGCGGATGCCGACATTTCGCGCCCCGTGGTCCCCTTTGTGGAGGACCGACGGAACATCCTCCTTCTGCGTCTCGCCGAGCCGGTTGACGAGATCACCGCCACCACGTTGCGTTTCGCCCTTGAGCGCGGTGTCGAGGCGGCATTCCAGCTGGAGGACTCCGAGCTGACCTCCATCGCACTGCCGGACCCGGACAACCGGGCCCGGATGCTGTTCACGGAGAGCGCCGAGGGCGGGGCCGGGGTGCTGCGCCGCCTGCAGGCCGAACCGGACGCCCTGGCAACTGCGGCCGCCGAAGCCCTGCGTATTGTGCACACCGACCCCGACACCGGTGAGGACGTGCCGGCGGCGGCCGGCCTGCCCGAGCCCTGCGAACTCGGTTGCTACGACTGCCTTCTGTCGTACGGGAACCAGAGCGAGCACCGGCTGATCGACCGTACGAAGGCGATTGGGCTGTTGAGGGGCATCGCACGGGCAACGGTGCGAGGCACGGGTGGGGCAGCCAGTCCTGCCGACCGGCTCAACATGCTCAAGGAGGACAGCGAGAGTGAACTGGAGCGAAACTTCCTCGATTTCCTCGCTGTCCGGGAGCTGCGTGTGCCGGACGAGGCGCAGGTCCCGCTGATAGAGCTCGCGGCCCGCCCGGACTTCGTCTACCGCCTCGCCGGTGCTGACGTCGCCGTCTTCGTCGATGGTCCGCACCATGACCGGCCCACCCAGCAGCAGCGCGACGAGGAGGCCGAGGACCGGCTGATGGACGCGGGCTGGCTGGTGGTCCGCTTCGGGCACACTGACAACTGGCAGAAGATCGTCGACCGTTATCCGAACGTGTTCGGATCCGGAGGAGCCCGGTGACCAAGTACGAGACCGGCAACCTGGTGGCCGCCCGCGGGCGGGACTGGGTTGTGGAGAAGGTCACCGAGGATTTTCTGGTGGCACGCCCACTGGGCGGTGACGCGGCATTCACCACCGGGCTCTTCGTCGAGGAGGTAGAGGACTCCTCATTTCCCCGGCCCAGCACCGACCCCGACGAGGTGGGTGACTTCAGCAGCGCGGGGCTCCTTCGAACCGCGCTGCAGATCGGGTTTCGGGACAGCGCGGGTCCCTTCCGGTCCCTCGCCCAGTTGAACTTCGAGCCTCGGCGCTACCAGCTGGTACCGCTGATGATGTCGATGAGCATGGATGTGACGCGTCTACTCATCGCCGACGATGTCGGCATCGGCAAGACCGTGGAATCAGGACTCATCGCAAAGGAGCTAGTGGCGCAAGGGCAGGTTGACCGGTTCAGTGTGCTGTGCCCCCCAGCGCTGGCCCGGCAGTGGCAGGACGAGCTGCGGGACAAGTTCGGCATCGAAGCCGCGCTGGTTCTGCCCAGCACCGTCAAGAAGCTGGAGCGCGACCTGATGGGCGCCGAAAGCCTCTTCTCCCGATACCGGTTCACAATCGTGTCGACGGACTTCATCAAGCGGGAGGACCGCCGCAGCCAGTTCCTGCGCAGCGCACCGGAACTCGTCATCGTCGACGAAGCCCACACCTGCGTACCAGACGCCGCCGACCGGGCCGGCAAACACCGCCAGTTGCGCTACGAGCTCCTCACCGAGCTTTCCACATCACCACAGCGCCACATCATTCTGGTCACCGCCACTCCGCACAGCGGTAAGGAGGAGTCCTTCCGCTGTCTCATCGGGTTGCTCGACCCTCAGTTCGCCCCGGATTCCGGCTCGTTCGACCCGTCCCAGTCCGAAGACAGGATGCGCCTGGCCAAGTTCTTCGTGCAGCGACGCCGCCGCGACATCAAGCACTACCTGCAGGAGGAGACCCACTTCCCGGACACGCGGTTCCTGCGGGATGTGCCCTTCCGGATGCACGACGAGTACGCGGATCTCCTGGAGGACATACTGGCGTACGCGCGCGAGACCGTGCGTACGAGCAGCGGTGCGACCCGCGACCGCATCCGCTGGTGGTCCGCCCTCGCCCTGCTGCGCTCCCTCGCTTCCTCGCCGCTGGCCGCCGCCGCCACATTGGAGACCAGGGCCGCCGTCGAGGGTCTGACCGACGTGGAAGCAGAACGGCTCGGCCGAGCCTCTGTCCTGGACGGCACCGAGGACGACACCGACGAAGGCGCCGACGCCGCGCCTGCCGGTGATGCCACTGAGGCACTGATCCCTCTCACGGCAGTGGAAGGAGCCGATGGGAGTGAACTGAGCGACCGGGACAAGGCCCGGATCCTGGAGGAGCGGAAAAGGCTCCGGCGATTCGCCGAACGCGCTCGGCAGCTCGCCGGCCCTGAGCACGACCGGAAGCTCCTTCAGGTGGGCAAGGAAGTCAAGCAGCTGATCACGGCCGGCTACAACCCCATCGTCTTCTGCCGGTACATTCCCACGGCCCAGTACGTTGCGGACTACCTGAAGTCCATCCTCGGCAAGATCACCGTCGAGCACGTCACCGGGCTGTTGCCCCCGAAGGAGCGCGAGGACCGTATCGCGACGCTCACTCAGAACCCTGCCGCTCGCAGGGTCCTGGTCGCTACCGACTGCCTGTCGGAGGGCGTCAACCTGCAGCACGGCTTCCAGGCTGTCGTCCACTACGACCTTCCGTGGAACCCGACGCGTCTCGAGCAGCGCGAAGGACGTGTCGATCGTTTCGGCCAGCGTTCGACGTACGTGCGAGCCGTGACCCTGTACGGCGAGGACAACGGCATCGATGGTGTGGTCCTCGAAGTCCTGCTGCGCAAACACCGCGCCATCCAGAAGGCGACCGGCGTCGCGGTACCGGTCCCGGAGGCAGCCGACAGCCTGGTACAGGCACTCGTGCAGGGTGTGCTGCTGCGCGGCCGCGAAGAGCGACAGCTGACCCTCGACGTGGAGGCCGAAGAGGCGGCCGAGGCACTTGAGCGGCAGTGGCGCGACGCAGCCGAGCGTGAGTCCAAGGCACAGACCCGCTACGCGCAACGCACCATCCACACCGACGAGATGCAACAGGAGATCGACGCCCTCCGGCAGGCCATCGGAAACCGGGACGACGTCATCCGGTTCGTCCGAGCCAGCCTCACCAAGCTGGGCGCCACCATGCGTCTCGCTCCCTCCCGCGAAGAGGTCTCGGTCAGCGCCCGCCGAAGGCCCGCCGGTTCCTCCGCGATCGCCCAGCCAGCCTTCGAGGAACCGAAAGAAGAAGCAGGGGACTTCACCGCCGACCTCACCGGGCTGCCCCCTGGACTGCTGCGTGACCTACAGCTGGACGGCGCGGCCCGAACCCTGGAGCTCACCTTCCGCGCAGAAGGTGCTGAACGGATCGGCGAAGTTTCCCTCACCAGGTCGGATCCCCGTGTGGTCGCTCTGGCCCAGTGGGTGCTCGACACCTCCCTCGACGGATCGATCGCCGGCGGGCGGCGCCTGGCCCGGCGCTGCGGCGTCATCAGGACGACCGCAGTGGACTCCCGCACCACGCTTCTGCTGGTACGCCTCCGCCATCACCTGACCCTGCCGGGGCGCGGCACGACACCCACAGTGGCCGAGGAGGCCCGCGTCCTCGCCTACCGGGGCAGTGCTAGCGCACCCGAGTGGCTCACCCCGCCGGAAGTAGCCCAGCTCCTGGACGCCGAACCCACAGCCAACGCCATGGAAGAACACGTACGTCAGTACGCGGACCGGGCCGTACGCGATCTTGACCGAATCCAGCCGGAGCTGGACCGTTATGGAGAGGCAGCAGCATCCGAGCTCCTCGCAGCGCACCGACGCGTCCGCCGCTCCGCCTCCGCCGCCCGGCGCGGACTGCAGGTGACGTTCCAGCCCTCGGCCGATGTCCTCGGCGTGTATGTGTACGTTCCTGACACCGCATCAACCAACCGGACCACCACACCCGGAGGCACCGCGTGAGCCTGACTGCCGTCCCTCTCGCGAGCGACGGATTCACCGCTGTCCGTATCGAGGGCAGCGTGCTCTCCCCCGAGATCCTGGCGCGTATCTCCGCAGGAGACCGCGCCCTGCCCGGGATGACGCCGGGCGAGTACAGCCTGCCAGTCGGGCGACTAGGCGACGCCGTGAGCCGGTCGTGGGTGTATCTGCAGGGCGTGTACCAGTCTTACCGTGACCAACTGAAGCAGCAGCCAGCGGCCAACCTCGGCACCACTCTGACCCGGCGGAAGTGGCTGCTCCCCCTCTTCGCCGAACTCGGCTACGGCCAACTGCCTGCGACACGGCGGGGAGTCACAGCTGGCGGACGATCCTTCCCCGTAAGCCATCTCCACCACGAGCACTTCCCAGTCCACCTTCTGTCCTGGCACGCCGAACTGGACCGCCGCCCCGCGAAGGGAGGACGCGTCCCCCAAGCCATGCTGCAGGACTGCCTCAACACCGGCGGCTCGCTGTTGTGGGGGGTGCTCTCCAACGGCCGCGTGCTGCGACTGGTGCGGGACTCCACCTCCCTCGTCGGCTCCGCGTACATCGAGTTCGACCTCGAATCGATCTTCGACGGGGACCTGTACGCGGACTTCTACCTGCTGTATGCCCTACTGCACGCCTCTCGCATCGACCTGCTGCCCCGCAAGGAGGACGCACCCGGAGAGCCAACCGCCGCCGACTGCTGGCTCGAACGCTGGCGGGAGGAAGCCCTGGAGAGCGGCTCACGCTTCCTGCGGGGCCTGAGTACTGGGCTTCAGCGTGCGCTGGAGGAGCTGGGCTCCGGCTTCCTCGCCCACCCCGCCAACGAGCAGCTGGGCACAGGGCTCAGGAGCGGCGACATCCCCAAGGACCGCCTCAACACCGCCCTGCTACGCCTCGTCTACCGACTGATCTTCCTGTTCGTCGCCGAGGACCGGCAGGCGCTGTTCGGCAAGGACAGCGATCCGCAAGCCCGGGCCCGCTACGAGACGTACTTCTCCAGCGGCCGACTGCGCCGCCTCGCCTTGACAATGAAGGGCGACCGCCGGGACGACCTGTGGCAAGCCCTGGTCATGGTGCTGAACGCCCTCGGCAAGGAGGGCGGGGATCCTCGACTCGCTCTGCCAGGACTCGGCGGGGTCTACGATCCTGGTCCCCAGGACCACCTCCTCGACGACGTCACCCTGGCCTCCCTGCGGCTGCCCAACGACCGTCTCCTCGCCGCCGTGCGCCACCTCTCCCGGGTCCGCAGCGACGACGGCAGCCGCTGGCTTCCCGTCGACTACCGCCACCTCGGCGCGGAGGAGCTGGGCGGGGTGTACGAGGGGCTGCTCGAACTGGTCCCGGACCCCGATCCGGACCGCAAGACCTATCACCTGCGCAACTCCGCCGGGCATTCCCGCAAGGCTTCGGGCTCGTATTACACTCCCGCGGCCCTTGTGGACACCCTGCTCGAATCCGCCCTGGATCCCGTCTTGGAGGAAGCGGCGAGGTCGTCCAACCCCGCGGACGCCTTGCTGCGGGTGACCGTGTGCGACCCGGCGTGCGGATCCGGACACTTCCTGGTCGCCGCCGCTCGCCGCATCGCCAAACGCATCGCCGTCGTACACACCCAAGAGACCGAACCACCCGTCGATGCCGTACAGCGCTGGCTGCCCGACGTCGTGGCCCGCTGCATCCACGGCGTAGACCTTGACCGCATGGCTGTCGACCTCGCCAAGTTCGCCCTCTGGATGCAGGCCCTCGAACCGGGCAAGCCCCGCCCGATGTCCTTCCTCGATGCCCACATCCGTCACGGCAACGCCCTGCTCGGTGCCACGCCGCGCTTGTTGGAACAGGGCATCCCCGACGTGGCGTACCAGGCCCTCGAAGGCGACGACGTCAAGCAAGTCGCCCGGCTCCGCAAGCGCAACCGGGAAGAGCGCGACGCAGGACAGGACGCGCTGTTCTCCACTGGCGGCGTCACCGTGGCCACGGGCAACGCTCACCACGCCCACGTCATCGCGGACATCCACAGCAAGCCCGGTCGCAAGCTCGCCGACATCCATCGGCAGATCGACAAGTACCGCTCATGGCAGTCCTCCCCGGAGAAAGTCAGGGATCGCCGTATCGCGGACGCCTGGTGCGCCGCCTTCGTGTGGCCCACCTATGTCGGCGGACCGGAGGGAATCGCCGCGGACTCCTGGCGCCGCATGATCGAGAACGGCAGCGCGGGTGCAGTGACCGACCAGACGGTAGACCAACTGGCCCGTGAATACGGGTTCTTCCACTGGCATCTGGAGTTCCCGCACATCTTCAACAGCTCGGACGACGAAGCGCCCGGATACGACCCAGACCTGGGATGGAGCGGCGGCTTCTCTTGCGTCCTGGGCAACCCTCCTTGGGACCGTGTGAAACTCCAGGACAAGGAGTTCTTCGCCACACGCGTCCCGGAGATCGCGGACGCTACGAACAAGGCGGCCCGCGACCGCGCGATCGCCAAGCTCGCCGCCTCGCCGGACCAACGCTTCCACTACGACGCCTATCTCGCTGCGCGCCGGCGCTCCGAGGGCACTCTCCATATCCTGCGCGACTCAGGACGCTTCCCATTCACAGGACAGGGCGACGTCAACACGTACTCTGTGTTCGCCGAATCCGCCCGTCAGTTCATCGCGGGGCATGGCCGCATGGGCATCATCGTGCCGACCGGCATCGCAGTGGACTCCACAACCGCACCATTTTTCCGGGACATCCTCCAACAGCGGCGCCTCGACTCACTGCTGGACTTCGTCACCAACCCACGGATCTGGACGGATGTGGGCAACCGCCGCTTCCGCTTTTCTCTCCTCACGGTCACTGGGCGAAACACCGAAATCAGGCAAGCCGAGTCATGGACCCTGGCTAAACATCCTGACGAACTGCCGCCGCGAGGCGATCGCATTGAGGTCAATCCGAAGGATCTGCTGCTGGTGAACCCCAACACCGGCACTATGCCCATGTTCCGCACCCAACAGGACGCCGACATCACGCTCGGAATCTACGGGCACGTACCAGTGCTCTGGAACGAAAACGACAACATCCATGAGGCCAACCCGTGGGGCATCTCCTTCATGCGGATGTTCGACATGGCCAATGACTCCGACCTGTTCTGGGAGCAGCCCGAACTGGAGGCCGGAGGGCTGCACTTGGAAGGAAACGTCTTCACCAACGGCACTGGCAGACTGCTGCCACTGTATGAGGCGAAGTTCATCCACCACTACGACCATCGGCTGTCCTGCTACAGCAAGCGACCTCAGGGCAGCCAGGACACGGAGCTGCCGCGGCTGACGCTTGAGGAGAAAAACGACCCGTGGCGGGGGCCGATTCCGCGGTACTGGATGTCCGAGTGCGATGTGGACTACCGCTTGGGTGGACGGTGGGATAAGGGATGGCTATTGGGGTGGCGCGATGTGACTCGGTCCACGGACGAGCGGACACTCGTGGCTGATGTGGTGCCTCGTATTGCCACGAACAACAAGTTCCTCCTCGCGTTCGCCCGACACGGAAGTCCAGCAGCGCTACTTGCATGCATGTCTTCGTTTGCTATGGATTTCCTCGTCAGACAGAAGATGAGTGGCGTTTCTCTCAACT
This sequence comes from Streptomyces sp. NPDC002156, assembly GCF_053593675.1. Taxonomy (NCBI): domain Bacteria; kingdom Bacillati; phylum Actinomycetota; class Actinomycetes; order Kitasatosporales; family Streptomycetaceae; genus Streptomyces; species Streptomyces sp. NPDC002156. The sequence continues at coordinate 28,634 of NZ_JBSFDA010000016.1, forward strand.
ACTTCATCCTTAAGCAGATCGCGCTTCCTCGCCCTGAGGCGTTCGACCAGCTCAGATGGGTCCAAGAGCAAACGGACATCGGCTGGATCGCCGCTCGCGTCCTGGAACTCACCTACACTGCCCACGACCTCGCCCCCTTCGCCCGCGACCTCGGCGACGAAGGCCCCCCCTTCCGCTGGGACGAAGCGCGCCGAGCCCAGATCCGGGCCGAGCTCGACGCCGCAATGTTCCACCTCTACGGCCTGGTCGAGGCCCAGGCCGGCCATGTGATGGAGACGTTCCCCATCGTGCGGGGCAAGGACATGGCGGCCCACGGCGAGTACCGCACGAAGCGGCTGATCATCGAGGCTTACACAGCCATGGACAAGGCCGCCCAGGCGGGCGACGCCTACGTCTCACCGCTCAACCCACCTCCGGGACAAGGGCCAAGGCATGTGCCGGAGTAATCCATTCTCCGTGCGACGAGGGCGCGGCAAGCTCGACACTTTAGGATCTGAAACGGCGTGACTACGCATCAGCGAGGGGACAAGGTGAGCGGCGTGGGTGACGGGGTAACGCCACAGGAAGCGGCGGCCGTACTCAAGAAGGTGCTCGACGACCGCACCGACCTCGACCGTGATGAATACGGGGACAACAAGCGCCTGCTCTTCGCCCTCCAGCTGCACCAGGGAATCGACGACATCCATGCGGTGGCCGTCGATTCCCTGACCGACGGGGGTCAGGACCACGGCTGTGACCTGGTCTACATCGACCCCGACTCCGAGAAGCTCATCATTGCCCAGGGGTTCGAGTCTCCCAAGTCATCCCTCGCAGAGCCCAAAGTATGGAAAGCCACCGCCCTCAACGAGAGCGTCGCCTGGCTGCTGAGCGGGAAACCGGAGGACCTGCCCGCACGGCTGAAGCCCGCCGGCGAGGCCGTCCGTCAGTCCCTCCAGGACGGACGCATCAAGGAGGCGCAGTTCTGGTTCGTCCACAATCAACTCGAGACCGCCAACGCGCGGGCCGAGCTCGACGCAACCGTTCGCATGGCGACGCGAGTGCTTCAGCAAGCGTATCCGGACTCCGCTCCGGAGCGCGTCATCGGTCTCGAGGTAGGTGTGCCCACCCTGTACCGCTGGTACAAAGGGTCGCGGAGTCCCATTCTGGTCACCGATGAGATCACTCTCACCGTGGATGACTGCTTCGAACTGTCAAGCGGTAAGTGGAGCGCCGTGTGCACCGCCGTGGACACCGCCTGGCTCCAGAACCTGTACTGGGAACACAACGGCACCGAGGAAAACCGTCTGTTCTCCGCCAACGTCCGTGGCTTCGTCGGAGTCAAGGGCAAGAAGGGCGCTATCAACAGCGCGATCCGTAAAACCGTGCAGGAGCAGCCGGCAAATCTCTTCGTCCTGAACAACGGCGTTACGGCTCTCACCCAGGGAGTCGAGGTTGGTGAGCCTGGCCCCGACGGTCGGCGTGTCATCACGTTGCAGGGTCTGTCGATCGTCAATGGTGCACAAACGACCGGGGCCGTGAGCGACGAAACCCTCCGCAGACAGACCGAGGCCGGCCAGCTGCTGATCCGGTTCGTGGTGTGCGACGACCCTTCGCTCGTCAGCGAGGTGATCCGCACCACGAACCGTCAGCTCGCCACCCTGCCGGCGGACTTCCGCAGCAACGACCGTACCCAGCTGCGCCTCATCAAGGAGTTCCAGCAGCTCGGCGACATCGCCTACGACGGCGGGCGCCGTACCGACCCCAGCGACATCGCAGTGGCGCCACCCGCGAACCGCGTCGTGGCGACGACGGCAGCCAAGGCCCTCGCAGCCTTCCACGGTGATCCCTACATCGCTTACAACGAGCCGGGCAGGATCTGGTCGGACGACGGGCTCTACGCCAGCCTCTTCGGCGACCACACCACGGCACGACATGTGCTGTTCTGCTACGGGTTGCATCGCGCGGTGGAGCAGGCGAAGACCGAGTACGCCGTCAGGTGCAGGAACGATCCAGACCTCAAGGGCAACCCGCGCAAGGTGCACGACTTCCTCCAGCGCCGCGGTGCTGTCCCCGTGGTCGTCGATGCCGTCGCCGCTTGCATGGACACCCTGCTCGGCCGCGGCACGCGCGATCCGTTCACTCTCGGGTTCTCCCGGCAGCCCACGCTCCCCAAAGTGATCAAGCACTGGCATCAGGCACTCAAACCCATAGTTCCGTTCCTCCCGCACCTCGCACCCTCTCTCCAACGCGGGGGCTCGAAAGGTGCCGGCGAGCACGACCGGGCGAAGGCGGTTGAGGACGCCCGCACGAACTTCGCCGGGATGGTTGAATCCCTGAGCGATCAGGACCACACGAAGACGGTATTTGACGTCTTCCGGCAGAACCTTGGCGAAAGGGCTGACTAGCCACCGCCACCGCCCCGTCTCCCTAACCAAGGCTCCGCCACTTAGAGGATCCAGAGACCTTCGCGTGCTCTCCCCCGACAACGCCATGTTCGGCACCCACGAACTCATCATCCGGGTCACAGAAGACACAGGTGACGCCGGAAATTTGGGCGTCGTACTCGCGCTGCTCACCCCTGGGACCTGGGCCACCCGGGACGACGTCGCCGACGTACTGCGAGTCGATCCCGCCACCGTCATGCGCTATGCACGGCAGATCCAGTCCAGTGCCTCCGATCGCATCGTCAGCAACGCGGCTCAGCCCGATTCGCAGTCCCAGGCGCACGCCATGCGCAGGGAAAGCACACTCCTGCCACAGTCGGGGAGACCAGATCCAGCCCGGAGGGTTACCGTCGAAGCTATGCGCGAAGCTCTGGGCACCGCTGCGCCATCCCCACCGCGCCGCGCCTGGCTAGTCCGGGCCTCCGACACGGGCCCCTCCGACCTGCTACAGGACTGGCTGAACGAGGGGTACTGCGGCGTCGAGGCGTCACGCTTGCGGGTGTTGGAGCCAGGTAGTGGCGAAGATGCCGTACGTCTCGCCGTCGAAGCCGATTACGCCCATCTCGCCCAAGTCGCCCTGAGAGACAAAAGCGCGGAGATCCACCTCTTCCTGAACCGGATGCGCGAGGGTGACCTGGTACTGACCCCTGCCAGAGAGGGTGATCAGCTGTATCTGGGGGAGGTCACGTCGGGCCCACACTTCACATCGGACCGGACGGTGGCCCTGACCCGCAGTGTGCGCTGGCTCAACACCGCGGCCCCTATCGATCCCTTCGAGGACGACATACCGGACGGCCTCAACGGCAAGCTCGGCGTCCAACTCAGCGTCGTCGACCTCACAGACCTCGCCGACGACCTCGCCACCATGCTGCCGACCGAGGCCGGCGCTCCCCCACCTCCACCCCGTCGCAGCCTGCACCTCCCCGGGCCGGACGCCCGGTTGGCCGAAGATCTGCATATCCGTCCGCAGGATCTCGACGACTGGATCAAACTCCTCAAGGAACGGCCTCAGCTCGTCTTCTACGGCCCGCCGGGCACTGGCAAGACGTATCTCGCACGCAAGCTTGCTCTGCACCTCACAGCAGGACGACGTGAACGCGTCACCCTCGTACAGTTTCATCCCTCGTACGCCTACGAGGACTTCTTCGAAGGGTTCCGCCCACGCCAGGGCAAGGACGGGCAGCCCGGATTCGAACTCGTGCCTGGTCCATTCCGGCGCACCGTCGAGAACGCCCGCAAGGACCCATCCAGCCCTCATGTTCTGATCATCGATGAAATCAACCGGGCCAATCTGGCTCGGGTTTTCGGAGAGCTGTACTTCCTGCTGGAGTACCGCGACGACATAGTGCATCTCCAGTACGGAACCGACGACGGCAACGGCTTCACGCTCCCGCGGAATGTCCTCATCATCGGGACGATGAACACGGTCGACCGGTCGGTGGCACGCGTCGACGCAGCCATGCGGCGACGCTTCTCCTTCGTTGAGCTGCATCCCACCGCCGAACCCACCTCGTCCATGCTGCGCAACTGGCTCCGCAGCGAAGGACTTCCGGATACCGCAGCCCTACTCCTAGAAGAGCTCAACAGCCGCATCGCCGAGCGGGACTTCCAGCTCGGACCGTCCTACTTCATGCGCCGTTCGCTGTATGAGGAGCCGGGCGCGCTCGCCCGCGCCTGGCGTACCTCGATCCTGCCGCTGCTAGCCGACCAGGAACCCGGCGATACCATCGATCGGTTCGCGCTAGACGAGATCCTCGACGAGCTCGGCATCGAGGAAGCGGCACTGCTGCGTCAGGCCCCCTCAGCTGACGAAGCTCCTGGCGAGGATGTCAGCGGTCCGGCATGACGCGCCTCGACCTGTCCGAGAGCGGCAAAGCCATTCAAGCGGAACTCAGCCCGCTACAGGCAGCTGCCCTGACCTCGTCTCGCATCGTGCGAGTGGAGCCAGGCCGCCGCCCCGGTCTGTGGCGAATCAGCGGCAACCGGCTCGTCGGGGCCGCGCGAATCGGGGGCATCGATGTCCGCATCGCACCCAAGACGCCGATCGCACGTCTCCTGTTCCTCCTGGCGTACACCGCAGCTCCGGACCGTTGGTACCCCGAGCCCATCGAAGCGTCGGAGCGCGACGGACTGCTCCCGGCGGTGGCGTACGCTTTCGTCAGAGCCGCTGAGCGCGGCCTCCGCCACGGCACGCTACAGGGGTACGTGAGTGTCGACGCGACACTGCCCGTCGTACGCGGTCGTATACGCCATGCTGATCAGCTGCGTCGGCACTTCGGCAGAGCCTTCCCCGTGGAAGCAAGCTACGAGGAATTCACCGAAGACATCCCAGAGAATCGCATCCTACGCTCGGCGGCCTGGCGTCTCTTGGCGCTCCCCGGGGTGCCGGCAACCTGCCGTCCCGAGCTCAGACGGGTGATCGCCGCACTCCCCGATGTGGGAGACGTGCCATCGACGCGGGCCTTGCCCGACTGGACTGCCAGCCCTGACAACGCGCGCTTGCGTACCGCAATCCGCCTCGGAGAGCTCGTCCTGCGAGGAGCTTCGTACGAACTCGACGGCGGGGGAACCGTCCCCGTGGATGGCCTACTGATCAACATGGAAAAGGTTTTCCAGGACTTTGTTGCTGTATCGCTCCGGGAAGCACTCCGTCCGTACTCCGGATATGTGATCACCGATGGCGGCCGCCACTTCCTCGACGAGGCACACCGGATCCGCCTGCTCCCCGATGTCGTTTGGTGTCGCGGCGACGGCACAGCTGCAGGGGTGGCCGACGCCAAGTACAAGGCGGACTCGGTGCGTGGCTTCCCGAACGCCGATCTCTACCAGATGGCCTCGTACTGTCTCGGTCTGGGACTTGACCGCGGGCACCTCATCTACGCCGCGGGCGAGAGGCAAGCCCTGCGTCACACCGTTCGGCACTCCGGCATTGAGCTCATACAGCACACCGTGCCGCTGGCTGCTGAGCCACCCGCAGTACTCACCGCCATGTCACGAATCGCCGCCGCACTCGTTCATAAAGCATGATGGCCTGACCAGAACATCACAAAAAGGCTCAACGGGGCACGCAGGGTGAGCGGTACGCGCTTCGCGCCGGCCATCGCGATGCAGGCGGCGTAGGAGTCGTAGAACGGCTCGAAGGCGATGACCTCGTCGTCCGGCTCCAGCAGCGCTGGCATGGTGGCGGCGATGGCCTCGGTGGCGCCGGCGGTGACCAGGACCTCGGTGTCGGGGTCGAAGGAGAGGTCGTAGAAGCGCTGTTGGTGGTCGGAGATTGTGGCGCACAGTTCCGGGATGCCGGGGCCGGGCGGGTACGGGTTGCCCTTCCCGTCCCGCAGGGCGCGGACGGCGGCCTCGCGGATCTCCTCGGGCCCGTCGGTGTCGGGGAAGCCCTGGCCCAGGTTGATCGCGCCCGTCGCGGTCGCCAGCGCCGACATCTCCGCGAAGATCGTCGTCCCGAGTCCGTCCAGCCTTCTGTTCAGCAGCACGTGACAGCAAGTCGCGGACCTGGTAGCCACTCCTGAGCAGGTCGGCTCCGGGGCCCGGTCTAGCTGTGATCATGCGCAAAGGACGCTGCCTCGCCTGCAGACTCGCCGCTCGCAGCCCGCGGACGGCTACGACGCATACCGCAGCCTGATCTGAGCCTGCGCCACGCGCCCTGGAAGTGATGATCAGGCTCTGTTCCACAGCCCGGGCGGGCCGTGGAACAGCTAGTCGCGCGTCGCGAGCGGCAACTACTCAGTGTTTTCCTGTGCTGCCGGAGCTGGGGCCGGGGCAAGTGGTAGTACGTACTCCTCGGCCAGCTTCGCAAGGTGCAGCGGGAGCGGCCGGGAGAGGGGGTGGTACTCGTCGTGGAAGCGCAACTGGTGGGCAGCCGCCGCTACCACGGCGGGCCGGTCCGGGATGGTGTCGGTGCGTCCGGCAGACGAGAGGGCCTCCTCGGACAGACATCCCAGCACGGTGAGTTCCAGCGCCTGGGGGTTCCAGGCCGTGGCTGCGGGGCCGTGTGGCCAGTCCTTGTCGGGGACCAGCTTGCGGAGGTCGCGCCGTACCGTGCCGGCGGTCGGCGGTTTCCCCACGGTGCTGGCGAACACCCGGTTGTCCCGGCCAGCGTCCCGTGCCGACCAAAGGCCGGCGGAGAATCCCGGAGTCTCCTCGTCAGTCTCACCAGGTGCGTACCACTGGGGCGTCTCGCCACGGCTGTTGGCGTCCCGGAGCAGCACCATCCGTAGGTCGGCCCCATAGAGTGCGAGCCGCGCGGGCGGCTCCCCGTAGAAGGTGACCATGTCCCTAACCAACTGCCCATTGTTCAGGCCGGGCCAACACTCCCGTAGGTTGCCGCTGTTGGCCAGTAGCAGGGTCGGCCGGTCACGCACCTGATAGAGCAATGACCTTATCTGGCGTTCGACCTCGTCGCGCCGCCCATCGGTGGTCGAGGCGTCCCAACCCGATCGGGTCTGCGTGGGGGCTTCCAGCGCAGCGCCGTCGGCAGCGAGAGTGAGCAACAGCTGGGCGTACGGCACCCACTCCTTTCGGGCGTCGTCCCAGCCGCGTACGGGATGCACCGGATCACGTGGCCGGATCCGGAGGGCAACCAAGTGCTGTCCCGCTTGCCGGGTCGGCCCGTTGGCCTGTCGCCGGACGTGCCAGAGCGCGAGGTACTGGAGATCGTCGCTCAATTCCTCGTCCAGCTGTTGGTCCGGCGGGACCACGGCACCGAGCTGGCGCATTCCGTCAGCGAAGGCGGACTTGGCGCGCAAAGCCACAGCCCCGTCTGCGTCCTCCGGAACCACGATGAACTGGCTGACCCGGCGAGCTGCAGCGCAGCCGTGCCGCAGAGCGGACTTGGGGTCGTGGTCCTCTTTGGAGAATCGGTCGGGGCCGAGGATCTCCACGAGCGCCAGCCCCGCCGGACCCGTTCGGGTACCGAGTTGTGCGGCCGTCCGCGCGGCGCGCCTGCGGACAGGCTCGGCCAGTGCTTGGGCCCGTGACTGGCCGGATAGCCTGGCGATGTCCAGTGGGGCACCCAGGTCCCCCAGGGGCCGGGCACGGAGCACGACACGCAAGCCCCCTTCCTGCCACTCCTGGTCGCCATCCGCTCCACCGGCAGCAGCCGGGAGGCCCAGCCCCTCGCAAAGCGCCGCGATCAACGCGTCCCGCGTCTCCTCCGTCTGCCAGAGCAGGTCCACCAGCAGCGGCTGCCCATCGAGGGTCGCACTCACCGCGTTGCGCCGGGCTTGCACCCGGTGCCGGGAGCGCGTTTCCTGTTTCTCCGGGTCGTTCGTCTGCAAGGTGGGCAGGAGGACAGGCTTGGACTTTCGGTGCGCGCGTTCAAGGTCGGGCACCCGGCGCAGGACGGGGCGGAGAGCCTCCTCGACCCAGCGGTCGAGCAGCGACCGTTCGAGCGGCATGATCCCGGCGCCGACGCCGTGCCGGCCCATCGCGGTGCTGTGCAGGATGCCCGCGGCAACCCCGTCCCGGCCCTCGATCCAGTCGACCGGTTCGGCGATCAGCTCGGACGGCTTGGGGTAGACACGCAGCACGTCCAGTTCGGGTAACAGGCCGACCAGGCTCTGCCGGCTCCAGGCGAGCATGCCGAGGCGGCGGTCATAGGCAAGGGAATTGGCGGTGAGCCGTCGGCGCGGACCACCGGCACCCGGCCACGGCAGCGGCGCGTCGAGCAGAACGGTCGCGCCACGGCCTTCTGGCAGCCGTACGGGCGATCCGGTGGCCCAGCGGCGGATTCCGTACGAGACGTGCAGGCGGAACCGCGCGGCGAACGGCACCGTCTGAAGGGTGATGGTCACCAGCCCCGAGTAGTGCCAGGTTCGCTTTCCCCGGGTGTACGACCGCGGCGGCCAGCTGACCAGCTCGACTCCTTGTTCACGGGTGACCAGCCGAAAGGAGAGGTCGATGCCGTCGAGGCGGAGCGGGCGAACGGCGAGCCTGGCACCGATCCGCTCGGGGAGCAGGTGATAGAGCCTGCGGTCGGGCTGGGCTGTGCCGCCCGGGGAGAGTTCCGCAGCCGTGAGGTCCACGGACTCGTTTCGCCACTGCGGGGTGTGATCGTCGATCAGCGCCAGTGCCCGGTCCAAGGTCGCCCGGTGATCGGCCATACGCTCGGCATCGGGGTCGGTGCCGGGCGGCAGAGTCATCACCCAGGAGGCCAGCAGCGGGGCGACCAGTTCAGCCGGCATCTCCTCGGACGCGTAGAACCAGGGCGCCTCGGCGCTGCTTCCTGCTCCCCGGCCGGTAGCTACCAGTCCCGGGGCGGTGGCCCGCAGCAGGTCGTTGAGCTTGCTGATCGGCAGGCCCACCGGTTGTTCCCGGCGGCGCCACCGCCGCCGGTACAGGTCCATGAACTCGGTCCTCCATTCCTCGGAGAAGCTGATGACCCGGTACTGCTCGGTCCAGGGCCCGGCCTGCGGGTCCGGTTCGTAGGCGGTGGTGCTGATCAGGTGGTACATGCGGTGTTCCTTTCGTCGGCTGTCCGGGTGAGGCAACGGTCGAGAGCTGTCCACATCGGCCGGTAGAGCGCCTGGACGATATGGCGGTCGTCGGCAGGCTCGGGGGTGCCCGGGGTGAAGTAAGGCTTGAGCACGGCATGGATGCTGTGCAGGAGGCTGGTTTCCGAGGTGTCCGGCAGGTTGGACGGCCCCCCGGCGGCCAGGTTGGGCGAGAACGCCGCGTCGACGAAGGCGACTCTGGTGGGCACCGCACCGCGGACGGAACGGCCGATCACCTGCCAGATCAGAACGAGCAGATCCCAGGTGACCTGCTCCCGGTCGTCGTCCAGGCGGCTCCACGCCATGCTCCTGGCGAGCACCCGGTACCACTGGGAACGAGCCAGGTCCCTGACCTTGCGGGCACCGAGTCCGAGACTGGGCTCACTCTGAACCCAGTCGGCGAACTTCCCGCTGTCCATGGCCCGTACGATCCAGTCGTTGATCGCGTGCACTGCGAGGCCGAGATCATCTGGACGCGGATTGGGGCGGGCGAGGAAGTAGATCGACCCGATCGCTGCATGCTCACGGTTGAGGTCGAGGATGTTGTGTCCGCGCTCGACCGCCAGCAGTGGCGCCACCAGGATTTCGGCCCGAGTGGTGGCCAGCGTCTCCACATCGCCACGGCGCAGCACGGGCGCGTGATGCTCATCGTCGTCCGACCAGGTGCCGGCTTCGGGATCGTCATCGGATGCCAGCCGACGGACCCTGCCCTTCCAGCGCTTGTTCAGGGTATGCAGGGTGTCTGCCACGACCTTGGATTCCTCATAGCTGCCGACGAGCAGCAGGATGTGGCGACGGCTCTCCGGGAGAAGCGTCAACTCCTCCCGAAGACGACTAATACCGGCGTCCTCCCTGCCGAGAGCGATGACCATCCGGCGCAGGATGTCCGCCCGCTGGTCAAGTGGTTCGCCAGAGAGCCGCTGTGCCTCGTACTGCTCATCGCACGCGCATCCCGCGCGGCATCCGCAACCGTCGCGGATGAACTCGAAGCGGAACTCGCTCAGTTCGGCGATCCGGTCTAACTCCTCCGGGGCCGGCTCGATGATCACGCCGATGTCCACCGGGATGTGGTACCGACTGGAGCTACCTGCCCAACTGCTGCCCGACATCAGGAGGACGTTGGTGCCGGGGAGGCCGTCCACCGTCGGCAGGTCTGGCATCGCACGGAGCAGTGCCCGGCCGACCCCACTGCACCGGAAGAAGCGCAGTTCCCCGGTACGCACTCCGCCGGGGTCGGGGCCGTCCATCAGGAACTGGAAACCGATCACGTTGCCCATCGGCGCCTCGGGCACCATGGGCCCGTAGTCGAGCGGCCTGCGGTACATCTCGTTGAAGCCCAGGTTGAGCGCTGCTGCGGCGCGCGGCCACATGGCGTTGATCAGAGCTAGTTTGGGCTCCAGCGCGCTGAGCAGCAGGGTGAACTCGAAGCGGGTCATGAGCAGCTTGAGCCATACGTCCGGGCTTTCCGGAAGGTGCTTGTTCCTCCGGCGCTTGGCCTTCTTCCGACCCTTCTCACGAGGCTCCGACTTCCGCAGCCGCTCCCCACTGGCGAGGACACGCAGTTCCCGGTAGCGCTCCTGGCCTTCTTCAGTGGGCTCCAGCAACGGGTCGAGGGTGAACAGGTCGCGGAGCATCTGCTCCAGCCTCTCCCGAGTGCGCTCGCGGCGGTTGGTGTGCAGGAGTTCGCCAAGCAGGCCGGTGAGTTCGACGCCGTCCTCGGTGAAGCGATGTCGGTCGCCGAACGGGTTCTCCCGGAAGGCGTCGAGGATCTCGGTGAGCCGCAGCCTTGACGCCCGATGCGAGTGCTCGGTGGCTTGTTCCGCCGCCTCTGCCGGTGTGTCCTCGCGGTCCTCCGGGAGCGGGTATCGCTCCTCCAGCAGACGGAGTTGAAGCGTCCATGCACTGAAGTACCCGGTCCTGACCCAGTCGCGCAGCTCGACGTCGCGGACCAACATGGCGACCAACCGATCGGCGGCGGTCTGGGTGGTATTGACGGCGGCCGACCAGTTCTCCACGTCACGGTCGGACAGCTGGATCCCACCGGCACCGGCCAACTCGCGGATGCGGTGCTGGTTGACGTCGTGGAGGAAGGACCGGGTGTCCGAGCCGCCGCCGATCAGCGGGATGGCCGGCGCGAACATCCGGTCGAACTGCATCTGGACCCGATCCGCCTCGTCCACGATCACCAGATCGCTGCGTCGACAGGCAAGTTCGAGGTAGCGGATGTTCTCGGGGTTCTGCGGGTGTGGCACTTTGGAGTCGACCAGGCTGGCGGGCGTGGCGACCCAGAGGGCCGCGCTCACCAGCTCACGGGCCCCGTGATGGCGGGGACAGGCAGACCAGAAGGGGCAGGCCAACGGCTGCCGTCCCCACGAATCCTCCGCGAGGTCGCGGCGGCGGCTGGGCTGCTGCAACCTGGCGCAAGGCGCCTCGCCGAATCCCAGTAGGTCGTCGTCGAGTTGCACTTCCGAGTACCGCAGCGCGTTCAAGGCGCAGGACGTACTCAAGTACGCGAACGCGGGGTCGTCATGGGCGAGCAGATTGCGCCTGCCACGGCTGGCCAACCGCCGGTGCAGCCGTTCGGCGTGCTGCTGGCGGCCCGACGCACCGAGCACCGGGGCGGCCGATCCCGGTACGTACGTGTTGTACAGCTCAACCAGCTTGAGCTGTTCTGCGACGTCCCCGACAACAATGGTCGCCCGGAGACCCTGGCCAGCTAGGTGTACCGCCAGTACGTCCCGCAGGGTGCTCTTGCCTGCGCCGACGATGCCCAGCAGGTGCTGGATCCGTGCCACCTCGAAGCTGTCTGAGCAGCGGAACTCGCCTGCCTGGCGGGTGAAAAGGTGGATCGCCCGAAGTCGCTTGGTCCAGTTCTCGGGTTTCACCGAATCCATGAACGCCGCCGTTTCCAGCAGGTCGTCCCACAGGAAGGACAGTGGCTCACCGCCATTCGCGGGCGGCGCCGCGAGGTCATGGCTGACCGGAGACGGCAGAGCCGACTCGGGCAGTTGGACAGTGGTCAGGTCTCGGCCGATCGGGAAGGCGTGCCAGCCAGCCTTCGCGAACGCCATCGGCCGTCCGGCGAAAGCCGGTGCTTGGTGCAGCAGCCGCTCGTAGGTCTCCCATCGGTTCGGCGCCACCGACAGCGAGAGTCGGCGGACAGCTGGAAGGTCCGGGTCGACAATCTCGTAGCCACGGATCTGGCGGTCGAGCAGTTGGTACTCCTGGAGCGCCTCGGTCCAGGCCATACGGCGGCCCCAGGTCCACAGCGTATGCCGGGCTGTACGAAGGGTCTGTTCCCCGACCGCATCGACGGCGCCCCAGGCTCGCGCAAACGGGTACCCGCTGAACAGCGTCCACGCGTCCGCAGCCGGTGTTTCGGCCGCGAACGTCTCCTGGAGCAGCAGCCCTACCTCGATCTCGCACAATGAGACGAGCCGGGCTCTCTTCATCTGCGGGGCGGCGTCCGACAGAAGGGAGACCACCTCGCTCAGGGGCTGGGTGGTACTACGCATGGTTCCTCCTCGGTCGACCGGCCGGTCCCGGTGCGGTGAAGTCACTCGCGGACAACAGGCGCACCTGTGCGTCCGCTGGCAGGGCACGGTCGAATTGCTGGCGATATCCGGGACGCGCCGCCACACCATCCGGCACCACGATGTCCAGCGGTCTGCCGAGCAGGGCAGCGACCTCCGCTGCCCGCAAGGCGGCTGGCCCCGGCTGTACCCGGTCATGGACCTGGAAGGCGCGGACGGTCACGTCCTGACCGGTGATGCGGTGAACGCCCAGGCTCAGCGGAAGCAGCTCAACCTGATCCGTGAGCCGGGATCGGACAGCCTGCTCCGTGCGGCCTGGGAGCGCTAGGAAGAGCCGGAGGGCGAGCGGCAGGGCAAGGGCCGACTGGGGCTCGTGAGTCGTTTCGAGTTTGTGGTCCCCCGGCGGACAACCGCCCTCGCACCAGGGACCACCCGCCGTAACAGACTTGGCGAGCAGCCCGCAGCCGGTGCAGCAGTGCACCAGTCCGTCGGACAGGAAGCGGTCGGGCACGGCACTGTAGAGCCCCTTGACCAGACTCCAGGTCTGAGCGGTGGTCGGCCGCAGCAGCTCCATCGGGTCGGGCCTGAGCATGACCGGCCGACGGATGAGGAAGTCACGGCAGGCCGCAAACCGTTCCTCGGTGCCACAGGCGCCGGCGAGTCCGGCCAGCAGTGTCTCGGCTTCCTGCTCCGGCACACCGTGCGGGCCGAGAGAAGCCAGTTCGGCGCAGGTCCGGGTCGGCTCACCCGCCGTGGGATGGATCAGGCGAGCGCCCGCGATCAGGAAACCGTCCGGGAGCTCCAGTCCCCATTCCTCCGGTCCTCGCTCCCGGCACCAGGACATCAGGTCCGGTACTCCGGCGGGTACTGGATGACCCTGGGTTATTCCGGACAGCACCATTTGGTCCAGGGCGAGCTGAACTCTGGACGGGTAAGGCAGCCGGAACGCCGAGGACCGGGCAATCGAGGTCAGCTCGATCACACCGCGCGCCACCCCGACCAGCAGGTCAATGTCCGTCCGCTTGTCCTCGGTCACAGACCCGCCCCCGGTCCAGGCGGCAGCGACTGCCGCGCTGAGCACCACCGCGCCACCTCGCAGCTGGCGCACTCGTTGCCGGGAACTGCCTTGAAGAGCGTCTCCGTATGCCAACCTGAGACCTGCTCGCGCAGCACCGCCTCAGCGGCGGCACGGGTTGAGTGTGCGAACGGGTCGAGCGTGCGCAGGTCGGCTCCTCCAGGGCGCAGCAGCTCCAGCTCGACCCGTCCTCGGGCCTGCGGGCCGGGCAGTGCGCCACTGCCGATGATCTTTACGGCCAAGGCCAGCTGGGGATAGGCAGCAAGTACGTCGCGGCGGGGGCGGTCGCTGGCGGAGGTCTTGGTCTCCCGCCAGACCCAGGAACCCGCGTCCTGGTACAGCAGGTCGGGGTCCGCCAGGACAAGCAGGTCGGCTGCGGGGTCGTCGAACGCCAGCCGGGGTTCGATCCGGATCTCCGACTGCGGTCCGACCGTACGCAGCGGGCAGACCTCGGCATGGTGACGGAGCAAATCGGCGCCGAGCTGCCGCTCCTCATCGAAGAGCCGGTATCCCTCGGGCACCCAGTCCGCCGGAATCTCGGGCGTGCACGGCGTGCGCTGCTGCCGGTTGTGCCGCTCGGCGAGGAACGCATGTACCGCCCGCCCACGTTCAACGGCAGCGCCCCTCTCCACTACGTCATCGGTCGGGAGCCGCAGGCCACGCAGATAGCCGCGGGCCGGGCAACTCTGGTGGCCTCGACCAGTGGTCGAAGACCAACTGCGCCGCGGCCGACTCCGGTCGGTCAGCCCCAGCAGCCCCGCGGCCTTCGGAAGTGCCGGGCAAACCGGCGCGACGACGCACGAGGCGCAGGCGGTGCCGGGGCGGTACTCCTGGCTGTCGAGCAGCGCGCGGACAGCGGGTGCCCCGTCTTCCCTGTATACGGCCAGGGCTTCGTCCCGGGTGCCCTCGAAGACCGGGCCCATGCGGCCGTCAGACAGGGCAAACTGAACGACCTTGACTCGTTCCAGCCGAGGATCGAAGTCGCCCTCTGCCACAACGAGCGCAGCTATCGCGCGTTCCGCCTCGCTGCGGGCACGGAGACGGTTAACTGGCAGGCGCAGCTCCCGCAGTCGACCGTCGGTGGACTCCAAGCAGCGTCCCCAGGCGGTGATCCGGTACTCCACGGTGGCCTGACCGTTGCCGGTAGCTTGCTGATGCTTGTAAATCCAGGGTGCATGGGCGAGACGCAGGTCCGGGTCCCTAGGAAACGCCTCTCGGTACGTCCGCAGCGCATGCTCGGTCCACTGCCGTACACCGTCGTGCAGCGGACGTTGCCGACCACTTCTGGATGCGCGCGGCAACGGCTCGTCCACCGGTCTTTCAAACTCGTCGGCTGCAGCCATGAACGGGCCATGGGGGAATGGATCCAGTACCTCCGGTTTCCAGGCGGACCGGGCGCGCGGCTTGAGTCCGCGTGCCTTCAGCACGTTGGACGCGGGGCACTGGTACCGCTCCGGGCCGAACATGCTGAGCCGCATGGTGACGACGGCGGAATCCCCAACCAGGCCAGCGGGTGGCCAATTCTCTGTCATAATTTCCTCACTTCTGCACCCCGAGACATGTGTCGAGCCGATCGGGGATTTACTTTTCCTTACGGAGGGACACGTTGTTTCCTGGCATTCTCCTTGACGGTCGTTATCGAGTGCTACGAAAGCTCGGAAAAGGCGGTGAGGGCGAGATCTTCGCGGCGCTGGACGAGCAGCGCCGTTGCGAAGTGGCGGTCAAATCACAGTTCCCTCGTACCTTCGAATCAACAACCGCTTACGCCTCCGCCGCTCTACCCATGGAGAACGAGCTCGAGCGGCTCCAGTTCATGCGGCGCGTGCCGGGAATCCCCCGAGTGATGGGGAACGGCCACTATGGGCGGAACAGAGGCCGGTACATCGTGATGGAACTGGTCGAGGGCCTTACGGTCGAGTCCTGGATCACCGACCACCACCCCGTTCCGGCGGCTGCGGCTGTGTCGGTCGTCGCCCAGCTCTGCAAGATTCTGGACAGCGTGCACGATGAGAAATACGTGCATCGGGATGTCACGGCGAAAAACGTGATGATGCAGTTCGACGGTCGGGTCCGGCTGCTGGACGTGGGCATCTCCGGCGTGGCCGGAGACATCAACGACGATCCTCGCGGCACTCCCGGTTACGCGCCCCCGGAGCAGTACGACCGGACGGCGGTGCTCGCTCCGCAGGTCGACGTCTTCTCCCTTGGCGCGATGCTGTTCGCAATGCTGGGCCCGGAGCTGCCGTACAGCAGTTTGGAAGGCCCGCCTGACGCCACGACCCCGGCCTTCCCTAAGGGCATCCGCGCCGAGATGCCCGAACCACTCCGGAGCCTCGCGCTCGCCATGGTCTCCGTCGACCCGCGCGAACGGCCGGACGGCGTGGCTGAGGTGCTGGGCTACCTACGACCGATGCTGCCCGAGCCCGGTTCCCCTGCCTCTCCGAAGGCGACGCGCCCCGATCCGACGGCCCCCTACCGCCTCGGGTTGTCCGTGCCGTAATTCGCTCCAGGGCTGCACGGTGCCGGGTCGCCGTCACAGCAGGTACCTCAGACGCTCAACAGCCGCGTCAAGGTCGCTTTCGCCCAGTTCTCCCAGCAGGACTTGAGCCCGATCGATCGCCTCCTCGGCCTCCCGGGGCCGGTCGGCATCCCGGAGCGTGTCCGCGAGCCAGACCAGCGTCCGGGCCTCCCTGCTGCCGTAGGTCATCGACTGGTACAGACTGCGAGCGCGCTCGAAGTCGGCAACGGCGGCCTCGTGGTCACCCAGCGCCAGCCGGATCCGGCCCAGGCTGAACAGCACATGCGCCAGGCCGTTGAGATCATCCGTGCCTTCCAGCAGCGTCAGCGACCGCCGGCAGTACTCCAGCCCCGTGTCGTACTGCCCGAGGTCGTAGCGGGCACTTCCGATCCCGTTCAGCGCAGCACCTTGGCCGAGGGGGTCACCGACTTGCTCGAAGGCGGACAGAGCTGCAGTGAAATGCTCCAGCGCCTCTCTTGGGGCACCGCTCTCGCGTAGCAGGACGCCGAGGATGTGGCGCGCCAGAGCGGCGCCCAGGACGTCTCCGTCGTCCTCGCTCACCCGTACTGCTCTTCGTAGTTCACGCGTTGCCCGTGGAAGGTCCGCGAGGCTTCGGTGGGTGCCGGCGAGCATCCGGTGGACCATGGCCACGTCGGCCGGACTGGCCTCGCGACCGGCGGCTTCAAGGGCGCTGGTCAGGTATTTGAGCGCGTCTAGATTGCGCCCGGATCGCCATTGGAAGGTCACCAGGACCATCGACAACAGCCACGTATAGCGGTCGAGTCCGCGCTTCTCGGCCAGCCTGACCGCAGCCGTGAGGGTCGAGTACTCGGCCTCGAACCAGGACATCGCATCCACAGCACGCGCCGGAGTGACCACCTCAAGATTCGAGGCTTCGCCGATCGGCAGTCGACGGCCGGGATCCAACTTCCGGTCACAGGCCCACGCGTTGTGCAGCAGGAAGCGCAGCACCCGCTCCACGACCCGGGAACGCTCGTCTTCGTCTTGCTGGTCTGCCAGTTCGCTGGCGTAGACGCGCACCAGATCGTGCAGGGAGTACCGTTCGAAACTCGGCTCGGTCACCAGGCTCATCCGCATCAGCTCGTCGATCGCGTCGTTAACGCCGATGGCGTCGTCCGGCTCTAGCGCTCGCAGCGCCGCCCAGCTGACTGTCGGTCCCGGATGGACCGCCAACTGCCAGAGGAACTTCGCCGCAGCTGCCGACAGCAGCTTGTGGGACGCCTCCAGCAACAGGCGGACGCTCAAGTTCTCTGACCTCAGGTCGAGTGACCGCAGCCTGGTGCTCTCGTGCCGCAGGTCGCGGACCATGCCCGCGAGCGCCTGGGATGGACGCTCCGCGATCCGCGAGGCCATGATTTTCAAGGCCAGGGGCACACCGGCACAGTGCTCAACAAGGTCACTGATGAACGGAACGGCCGTGCGCATCCGATCCTCGCCCAGTCGCGTACGCAGCAGTTTGGTGGCGTCGTGCCGGTCCAACGGAGCGAGGTTGACGAGCTCGGCTCCCTCCCTGATGGCCAAGCCGTGCAGCTGGCGGCGACTGGTGACGATAGCCGCGCTAGCCCCGAGTCCGGGGAGAAGTGGGCGTACATGGTTCTCGTCGCGTGCGTTGTCCAGGACCAGCAAGACCGCGCGGTCCGCGAGTGCGGTCCGGTAGGCGGAGACCATGCCGTCCATTGTCGGAGTCGCTGGGCGCACCCCGAGATCGTTCAGGAACCTGGCTAAAACGGCGTCGGGCCGCTCAGGCTCGCCTGACGAGAAGCCGCCGAGGTCGGCATAGAGGGTCGCGTCCGGGAAGCTCGCCTCGACATGTACTGCCGCTCGCCCGGCGAGGAAGGTCTTCCCGACACCGGGCATGCCAGTGACCACGGCGAGCCGACTTCGACCGGCCGTCCGGCCCAGCAAAGTCTCCGCGAGCTGATCAAGCTGGGGCTGGCGGCCGACCATGTCGACGGCCTGCGAGGGAAGCTGTCGGGGCTGCGAGCGGGCCGGCGTGGTCGAAGCACCGACAGGCACACTGCTGAGACCCCCCGTCTCGCCGAGGAGCAGCAGGTGAACGGTGGACCGGCCGAACCGATGCCCCCAGGAGGCGAGCAGTGGCTCGACCTGGTCCTGCCTCCCAAGGCTGACCAGGGCACGCACCTTGACTTCGACCAGCCTCTCGTTCTCGGGCCAGCTGGCCAGCCCCGAGTCTGCTCGCTCCAGCGCGGCGCGCGCCTGCCCGCACTCCAATTCGGCGAGTGCACAGGCAGCTGTCGCGTTCCGCAACTCTGCGATGAGTTCGACACGCTTCTGTTCGAACCCTTCGCCTGGCATGTCCTCCAGTGGCGTTCCCCGCCACTCGCCGAGCGCGGACCGGAGCGCCTTGAGTCGGACCGAGGAGTCCTCAGTGGCGTTCGCCGTACGCTGGAAGTCCTGGAAGCGGACGTAGTCGATCTTCCGGGGATCGACGTCGATCTGGCAGAATCCCCGGTCATTCGACTGAGCGATATCTGGCATGGCGATCCGCAATTGAAGAGATGTTTGTCGAATTCGATTGGCGTTCGATTCTTTATCTGGCCACAGGAAGCGCGTGACACTGGCGTGCGAGGCACGGAATCCAGGCGCCATGAGCAGAACGGCGAGAAGTTCGCGGGCTTTAATCGACTTGATCGCGACCGATCGTTCACCCCGCAAGGCAACTACCGGGCCCAGCACGCGTAATTCCATGATCATTATCTCCCAGTCACCCATACCCACACGCCGCTATCGACCTGATCGGCCGGCACTGGAAAAGCATGCCACGGAGCGCCGGGCGCACATTAACGGTCAGCTAACGCTCACGGTTTGGCAGCCACCCGACTCATCTGCAACGCTTCAAACATTCCACCCCGACCGCTCCAGCGGATCGCCGGAGACGTAGGCCATTTATGGCGAAGGTCAAACCCCGAACGGGGACCGAGAGCACCACCCGGGCGGCGGGAAACACACCACCTGAGCAGGGAGAAATCCATGAAGCCCAGACAGCGAAAGCCTACCCAGCACGACACGAGCCGCCCCGCGCGGACCCGGCGGCCCAAGGCAACGGTGCCTCCCCGGCGTCGACGGCGCCCCCGCCCGACACCTCAGCCGGCACCTCAGCCGACTTCGGCCGCACTGCGCGGTCGAGCCTGGAAGCCGGTCTGCCCTACAGCCCAACGGGCCTACGAAGCCGAACTGTTCGCCGAACTCGAGTAAGGCCGGGGTGCTGCGGCGACCAGACTGAACCGCGCCGGTCAGCGCGGAAGCGGGGCCGGGGGGAGTGCGTGGGGGGCGAGACCCGGACCTCCCCCCGCGCTTCCGGGGCCGCCAGAATTCTTGATCCGTTGGGGGCGGGTGAGGACGGTTGTCGCCGGGGACACGGGGGATGATCTTGGTCAGACAGAGCCCAGCCCACGTGTAGGGGGCTGGGCTCTGAGCCTCGGTGTACGGCTAACCGGTGGTTCGGAGGAGCTTGTCCAGCGCCGTCACTGGGGAACGAGGGCACATGGCGCGGCGCGCATCAAGCGCCTCTTCTCACCGCTGGGTCAGGCCGCTCATGATGCGCCTGCGCATGCCCGGGGTGACGTGGGCGTAGCGGGCGGAGACTGAGCCATCGATGTGTCCCATGCCCTCGTCCATGAGGACCTTCTCGGTGCCCAGGTCCTCCACGTGCGTACGGTGGGAGTGCCGCAGTCCGTGTGGGTGAGGCCCTCCGCGATCGGGAGCCAATGAGAAACCGCCATCGTGGTCTTTGCTGGTCAGCGGGGCTGGTGTGATGTTCGGGTGGGCTGCTCGTGCTGATCGGGAGCGTGATCGTCCGTCACCAACACGGCGCAGCGAAGGGTGAAGCCGATGGCCAAGCCCACGGAGGAGCAGAAGCGGCAACGAGCCGTCAAACGTGCTCTGCGCTCGGCCCTCGATGCCGAGGCGGATGACCTTCGGCGCCGCGAGTGGGATGAACGGTGGAAGCGAGAAGGTACGCGCCTCAGCTGGGCGGACTACATGGCCGGTGAGCCCTGTCGAGGCTGCGGAGAGCCCATGCAAGACGGGCTGGGGGACTGGTATCCCCTCATGAAGTTGTCCGAGTCGGAGAAGCGCGAGTACGAGGAAGCCAACCAGAGGTTCCGCGAGCGGCACGCCGACTGCCGGGGTGGTCGGTGGAGCATCAGCGGTTCTCGGGTGACGCATTGCGGCTTCTGTTGCCCGCCACCGCCGATGGGGCCGAAGCAGATGGAGAAGCTCGCCAGGCTGTTCTCGTCCTGGCCCTCACGGGAGGAAAGCAAGAAGGACCTCGATACTTGGGACCTCACTCTCCGTTGCGACCATGTGGTGCCCCAGATTCAGCATCGCGAGCACAGCCACGTTTCCACCCGCGTCGTCGACTGCCCGGAATGCGGAGAGCGTCGCGGAGTAGTGAGCAGTGAGCGGGTAGGGCCCGCGTACCGCGACGACGGGACCATCCATGAGCGCTCGGCAGCTGATCGAGAGCGGCTCGCCCGGGAACTGGCAGACGCCGAGGCGAAACTGACCCGTCAGCAGAAGAGCGCGGCGGCAACCCAACGGCGCATCGCCGAGCTCCAGGATGAGCTCGGAAGCGAGTCTTGATGAGACGAAGCCCGGTCGGCGGCGCCGCGTCTTTTCTCGGCGTCGCTTCGTATGGGCTGCCGACCGGAAGCCCTCGTGTATCGCGGTGTCAGGACTCAGCGGCCGAATCACGCCCCGGCCAGTGCTTCGGCGGGGCGACGGCCGGGTCCGTGATCCGGAGCCGGTTCTGCCGGGTCGGGTCGATCGATGTCAGGGCGACGAGACGCTGGCCGTCGGCTGTTTCGAGTTCGGACAGGGCGTGGGGAAGAGCAGCGCAGACGGTGGCGATCGCCGTGCCCAGACCGACCAGGCCACCGTGCTTGTTGTTCTGGCGGTACTCGATGCGATGCAGGCCCGACTGTGCGATGGCCACCACTTCGAGTGGCCGGCTGAGTTGCTTGGTGTCGTTGGTGATGACGATGTCGAAGTCCTCGGCCTGGGCCCTGGCGTACAGCTCGATGTCCTTCGTGCCCGTCCAGCCCTTGAGGTCATGGACGTGGACGACGTCGTGTGCCTTCAGCAGGATCCGGACGATCTCGGCCATGGGGCGGGGCACGTTCTCGTCGAGCAGCAGTTTCAAGCGACGACCTGCCGGGGCTCGCTGCTGCCGTAGCTGTCGACGTACTCGCTGAAGTCGGCCGCATCGCGGGCGGCCTCGGCCGTCACGCCTGGGTAGAACTCACTGATCTGAGCCGGTGGGACGCCGTCCCTCACTAGGGCTGCGACATCTGACGCGGGGATCCTGGTGCCTTGGATGACCGGTTCGCCGCCTCGGACCGACTCGTCGACAGCGACGTGCTCACGGGGGGTGAGCAGAGCGGGAATGCTGCGGCCGTCCTTGTAGAAGGGAGCGAGCACATCCACCATCTGGTGGATGACCACGTTGCCCCCCTTGATCAGGTCTACGGCGTGGTCGGGCTCGGCCAGATAGATGGTGTCCGGGCCCGCGACGAGTTTGTACGAGGAGAGGTGCTCCCACTCGCCGAGGTCTTCCCGGAGCGCGTTCAACGCACGGCGGATCTTCTGCAGCGAAGCCTCTTCGCGCAGCTGCACACAGATGCGGAGTGCGACAACGTCGCGGAACGAGTAGAGGATCGGCCTCTCGCTGGAGATCTCGGGCACGAGCACGGCGCCCTTGGGCCCGGAGGCTCGGCGCCAGTGGGACAGCTGGCGCAGCGTCGCGCCGGAAAGAGCCGCAGCGAGTTTGGGTTCGTACGACACCGCGCGCGCCTCCTTCCGCCCCTGCCGATACGGGCCTGAACGTACCCCATTCTCCTGGAAGCCACTCGGCGCAGAAGCCGAGGGGCCCATTCAGGGGGCCTGGCACACGTCCGCGGCATTTTCGGCCACTCGCCGGCGACACCCGGCTGCGCCGCGTAACCTCGCGGACATGGGGGCATCAGCATCCGGTGCAGGTCAGGACGCCGACGAGGAGGCTCGGCGGCGGCTGGACGCGTACACGTACCTCAGCGCGCGCGAGCGGCTGGAGCACATCGCGATCATGCGGGTCTTCTGCGGCACGCTGCTGGCGGATCTTGCCGTGGCGGACATCATGGCGAAGCTGCGTCATGGCGGTGGTCCCGCCGCGGGGCTCGACGCCGACACCCTCACGGTCCGGCTGGAACAGCTTGTGCAGTGGGGAAACCTGTTGCGCAGCAGCCACACGGTGAAGGCGTCCAGCATCAGCGAGTACCAGCGTTCTCGCTCGCGCTACCAGCTGTCGAAACTCGGCGAACGCATCCAGCGGGATGCGGACGGGGTCCTCGCCGAGGCCGACGCCGCCCGCGAGGTGAGCAACGAACTGCTGGCCCTGGTCGAACGCGGGCTGCGGGAGCTGGCCGGCCTCGTGACCGCGCCGGGCGGCATCCAGCCGCAGGACGGGCTGGAGCGGATCAGCACGCTGTTCGTGCAGTTCAGCGAGTTCGCGGACTCCATACGCGACTTCTACGCCTATCTCGGCCAGGTGCTGTCCCGCTACGACCTGGACAGTGCCGAGTACCAGGGCTTCAAGGAACTGCTCCTGGACTACGTCGAGGCGATCACGGAGGACGTGGCGTTCCGTGCACCCCGGATCTCGGCCGCGCTGGACACCCTGTGGCCGCACCTCCCGGCTCTGCTGGATCGGCTAGATGCCCACGCCCAGGGGCTCACCGGGCTCTCAGCACAGGGCGAAGGGCGCCTGGAGGTCCGGGTGCAGCGCAGCCGGGGCCGCGAGCTCGCGGACTGGGAGGGGCTGCGCGGCTGGTTCAGGGACACCGACGGTCAGGGCAGTCAGGTCGATCAGCTGCGGGACGCCACTCTGCGCGCGTTGCAGTCGCTGCTCGCCAACGCCAAGCGGATGCTGCGGTCGGCCACCGGGGAGATGTCCCGGCGCAAGGATCTGCTGCGGCTGGCCCGCTGGTTCGAGGAAGCGGCGCCGCAGGACGCGCACGACATCGCCGTCGCCGCTTTCGGACTGTACGGTGCCCGCCATCTGGGCATACCCCCGGCCACCGACGAGGTGGTGCCCGCCTACACGAGCTGGTGGACCGGTCCGGTGGTCGAAGTGCCGGTGGCTCTGCGGGAGAGGGGCAGCCGTGCCCAGCGGGGTCGGGCCTCCGCGGTGGAGGACCACTCCGCGCAGAAGGAGCGGCTGCGGGAGGCCGCGCGGCAGCGGGCGGCGGCCAGGACAGCGGCGGCGGACGAACTGCGCAGCGCGTCGGGCCGGTTCGCCGACGTACGGCTCACCTCGGCGGCGCTCGGGCTGCTCCTGGAGCTGCTGGCCACGGCACTCGGGAACGCACAGCTCAGGAGACTCGCCGATACGGACGGGGAGGGGCCTGCGGGCTTCGGCCTCGACTCGGCGCGCAGCGAGGACGCCGGACTGGGCATCCGGCTCACCGTGCTCCGGACGGCGGGCGCGCGGACGGTGCTGTACTCGGCCGACGGTGACCTGCTGCTGGACGACCTGGAGCTGGACATCAGCCGTATGGCCGCCGCGGTCGACGGTGAAGGCGCTCTTGATGGTGAAGGCGTTGTCGACGGCGAGGCCGAGGTGAGCGTGTCATGACTCTTCCCTCGGCTCACGACGTGGCTTTGGCCGCCGAACGCCGCACCGCCGCCCGGCTGTTGCTCGCCCACCCCCTGGTCGCATCGGACGGCCCGCACGCCGACCTCTTCCCACTGATCCGCAGGCATGCCGACTGGCTGGGCAAACGGTTCCAGCAGGTGCTCGGCTACCGCCTGCTGGTCGACAGTTCCTTCGCCCGGCTGTTCAAGGCGGGGCTGGGGACGGGATCGGGTCATCGGCTGGAGCGCTCCACCGGCACGCCCTTCACCCCGCACACGTACGCCTGTCTCGCGCTGGCCCTGTCCGTGCTGGTCACCGCGCCCGAGCAGATGCTGCTGTCGCACCTGGTCGCCGACATCAGGGCCGCTGCCGCCGACGCGGGGATCGAGCTGGAGGAGACGGGCCGGGCGGCCGGGAAGCGGACCCTGGTAGCGGCACTGCGCCAGCTCGTCGAGTGGGGCGTCCTCGTCGAGACCGAGGGCCAGGTGGCTGCGATCGCGCAAGAGGCGGGCGGAGAAGCCCTGATTACGGTGGACCGGGAGCTGGCACGCGTGGTCGTCGCTGGCCCGCTCGCGCAGGCCCGGGACGGCGCCGACCTGGTCCGACGGGCAGCAGACCCGGGGTTCAGCGGGCCGCGCACCTACGTGCGCCGGATGCTCGTAGAGACACCTGTCGTCCACCTCGACGAGCTGACCGACGCCGAGCGCGACTGGCTGCGCACCCGGCAGCGCCGGGAAGCCCAGGCATTCTCCGAACTCCTGGGTCTGGAGATGGAGATCCGCGCCGAGGGCGTGGCGCTGGTGGACCCCGAGGAGGAGTTGACGGATCTGCACCTGCCGGGCACCGGGACCGTCGCACAGGCCGCGCTGCTGTTGGTGGAACGGCTCGTGGAACGGCTTCGGCCGCAGGAACCGGGGCATCCGGCGACCGGCGGGACGCTCGTCATCGGGGTGGCCGTCCCGGACGGCCTGGTGGACGAGGTGCTCGCCGAGCTCATCGCCGAGTACGGGCAGCGCAGCAACTGGCAACGCGGCTATCTGGAGGACCTTCCCTCCCTGCGAGAGGCCGTGCTGGACTTGCTGGTCCGCATGCGGCTGATGGCCCGCACCGGGCGACTGCGAGCCGAGGGAGGAGGGCTGCCGGAGGGGTACGTCGAGGAGGCGCCAGAAGGACGCACGGTGACCGATGTCCATGGCGCACGGCCCGGCGGCGAGGGCTGGGTGCTGCTGGCCGCGGCGGCGCGCTACGCCACCCTCGTGACCGTGCGCCCGGCTGCCAAAGCTCGCCAAGGAACAGATGTGCAAGAGGAGTTACCGCTATGACCACCGAAGCGCGTGGCCTCGTTCCGCTGCCGCGTTCCGGCCCCGCGGCAAACACCGCCCCCGCGACGACCACCGGCACCCGCTTCCGGCTGCACCGGGCAGGCATCCAGAACGTCTGGCAGTACGACGCTCAGGAGTTCTCCTTCGGCGACGGACGGCTGCTCCTGCGCGGCAAGAACGGCGCGGGCAAGTCCAAGGCCCTGGAGATGCTGCTCCCGTATCTTCTGGACGGCGACTCCCGGGCGCTGGACGCGACCGGCACCGGCCGCACCACGCTCCCCTGGCTGATGCTGGACGGGTTCGAGCAGACCAATCGTCTCGGGTACCTGTGGGTGGAGTTCCAGGGCACGGCCGAAGACGGCGGCCACCGTTTCCTGACGCTCGGTGTCGCCATCCGTGCCTCGAAGTCGACGCAGAAGGCGCTGCCGACGTTCTTCGTCACTCCGCTACGGATCGGCGAGGACCTGCACCTGGTCGAAGGCGGAAAGCCGCTGCCGGTCGACCGGCTCAAGGAGCTTGTCGGCTCCGACAACACGACCGAGCGTGCCGTCATGCACCGCTCCCGGGTGGCCCGAGACCTGTTCGGCATCACCGACGCGACGCGCTACCGCAACCTCACCCAGCTCCTCCACCGGCTGCGGCGCCCCACGGTCGGGGACCGCATCGAGCACGGGGGTCTGGCCTCCCTTCTCAGCGAGACCCTGCCGGGGCTCGACGAGGACGTGGTCGAGAAGGTGGCGCGCAACCTCCACGACCTGGACGCCGTACGGGACGAACTCGGCCGCCTGGAACGCACCGACGCGGCCTTGCGCACGTTCCTCACCAGTTACCGCGGCTACCTGGCCGGAGTCCTGCGTACCTCCGCGCAGCGAGTCAGCCACGAGTTGGGCGTCCTCGTGCAACGGCGCCGGGCGGCCGGAGACGCCGCACAGCGGACGAGTGACCTGAGGGCGCAGGAGGAGGAGTCGGAGGGCCGACTGGAGACCTTGCGCGAGGAGGAACAGGCCGCCCGGACCGACCTGGCCGCCCTGCACGCCAGTCACGTCTACCGCAGCCTGCGCGAACTGTCCGAGCGCCGCGGCACGGTGGAGGCGCTGCACACCGCCGCCGAGGCCGCCTTCACCACCCTGCGCAACGCACACGAGGCGGAGGAGAGCACGTCGGAGCGGCTGGCCGAAGGGGTCGAACACCTGGGGAGTCGGCTGGCCGAAGGGGTCGAACACCTGGGGAGTCGGCTGGCCGAGCTGGGAACCGAACACCGGGAACTGCTGACGCAGGCGGAGAAAGCGGGACTCCCCACCGGTCATCTCGGCGAGGCGATGGCTCTGTCACGCACCGTCCTGTCCCAGTCCACCGAGACGGAGTTGACGACTCCAGACGGGGAGACGCGCACCGTACGGCACCGGTCGGCGGCCCGCGCGGACACAGTCACCACGCGGGAAGGACTGCGGTCCTGGCAGAACCAGCTGGAGGACGCCGAGGCGGTCGCGAAAAACCGGGCCCGGATGGTCCAGGAAGTGAACCGCCTCATCTCACGGGCGGATGCAGCCCGCGCCGGAGCGGCTCAGGCCGATGCCGAGCGGGAACGGCTGGAGGGCGAGGCGGAAGAGGCCGCGAGCCGTCTCGACATCAGCCGTCAGAAGGTCGCCGAGGAGAGCGGCGCCTATGCGGGCCGTGTCGCCGAGTGGGCGGCGCGCACACGGACAGCGCTGGGCTCCGAATGCCCGCCCCTGAACGCCGTACACGCCACTGTCGGCCACGAGACCTCCGCCGACGCACCGTTCACGGACCGCACGCTGCCACCCGACATCGACAGCCAGGCGTGGCGAACCGCTCAGGCTGCACTCGAACCGCACGGCGAGGAACTCACCGAACGCCGGGACGCGCTGGTGCTCAGCGTCGGCCGAATCGGCGAAGAACTCGACCGCCTGGCGGAGCAGAAGCGAAACTGGGAACAACGTACCGATCCTGAGCCGCCAGTCCCGCACCACCGCGTCACTGTGAGGGCGACAGGCAGCGGAGCGCCCTTCTATCGGCTCGTGGACTTCGCGGACGGCCTGGCGCCAGCCGACCGGGCCGGTCTCGAAGGGGCGCTGGAAGCGAGCGGAATCCTGGACGCGTGGGTAGGCGCGGACGGCGTCCTTCTCGACCCTCGCACCCGGGACACCCTCCTTCAGCCCGGTCCCGTGCTGTCCGACGGACCGACTCTCGCCTCGGCTCTGCGCCCTGCCCCCGAACCGGGGTGCGGCGTGATGTCCGAGCGCGTGGAGCGTCTGCTGGCCGCGATCGCGCTCACACCGGCAGCGCAGAACTCCGCAGACAACGCGGTGTACTACGACGGCAGTTGGCGTCTGGGCGTGCTCAGCGGCCGTCACGACAAGGGCGACACCGAGTACGTGGGGGCCGCCGTACGCGCCGAGACCCGGCGGCGCATCCTCACCGAGCTGGAGGAGCGGATCGCGCAGACGGAACAGCGGCTCGCCGGCGTCCGCGAGGAACTCGCCGTAGCCGATGCCATGCGTCGGGCTCTCACGCTCGCGGAACGGGACTTCCCCCGGGCGCAAAATCTCGCGAACTCATGGAGCAGGACCGAATCAGCCGAGAGGACCCTGCATGACCTGAACGCCAAGGCGACCCGGGCGGCACGGCAGGCCGAGGAAGCCCGTGCTCTCGCGGTATCGGCGCGCGCCGAGGCGGACGCCACCGCGACCGCCCACGACCTACCCGGCGACCCTGATGCCTTGGACCGCGTACGCACCGCACTGGCTGCCCTGCTCAGCGGTGTCGGGCATCTACGCAGGGCGGTCGGCGGCATGGGCGAGCGGCTCGGCGCGAATCAGATGGATGCCGAACGGTACGAACGTGCCCGAGAGGATCGCCTGGCCGCGGAGGAGAGCTACCGGGTCCACCTCACCGGACTGCGCACCGCTGAGCAGGACCTGCGGACCCGCGAAGAGGCCATCGGGTCGTCCGAGGAGGAAATCCTCACCCGCGAGCAGGAGGCCAAGCAGCGCATCGCGAACGCCGTCCGCGCCCTGCCTGGGGCGCAACGAGCCCGCGACGGCCTCCACGACCTGCGCGTGCGCGCGGAAGAGGACGAGAAGCGTCTGCGCGGAACCCTGGCGGACCAGGAGACGGAGGTCATCGACACCGGCAGCGCTCTTCGCGGTGCTCTCGGCCGACCGGAGGTGGTGCTCGGCGCCGCCCTTGATCGGTCCTCGTTGCCCGAGTATGTGTCGGATGATCCGAGCGTGGACGTCCGCAGCCGTCTGCGAGCGCTGCGGGCCCTCGCCGACGCCGTGGAGCAGGCCCTCGGCCGTCCGAGGGGCGAGGTGTCGGACAGCGCCCTGCTTATCCGGCACACCGCGCTGAGAGACCAATTGGCCGGCGGATACGACGCACAACTGGAGGAACGCGACGGGATCAAAGTGTGCCGCCTGGTCGACGACCACGGGTCTCATGACGTCGCGGCCGTGGGCGAGCGGATCGCAGTCCAGGCCGCGGAGGCCCGAGGACGGCTCACCGAACGCGAACGCGAGGTGTTCCAGCGGTTCCTAACCGGCGAGCTGGGCGACCATCTCTCGACACAGGTCATCACCGCGGCGAACCTGGTCACGGCTCTCAACGACACCCTGCGGACAGTGCGCACCTCCCACGGTCTCGGCGTCGAGCTGCTGTGGAAGCTGGACGAAGACGTGGACGCGGACATCCGGGCAGCCGTGGATCTGTTGCGCAGTCCGTCGAGCCTCCGGACGCGCGAGGAAACCGAGCAACTCCGCGAAGTCCTGCAACGCCGGATCGAGGACGCCCGACGGGCCAATCCATCAGCCGGTTACGCCGCCCATCTTCGGATCGCACTGGACTACCGCGACTGGTTCCGCTTCCACACCTTCGTGGTCGAGGACGCGGCTCCGGGCCGCCGTAGAAGACTCACGGGCCGGACCGGGCTCAGCCAGGGCGAGCAGCGGGTGCTCTCCTACCTCGTGCTCTTCGCCGCAGCCGCCACCCATTTCACCAGCCTCGCCGAATCGGCACCTCACGCGCCACGGCTGATTCTCCTGGACGATGCCTTCGCCAAGGTCGACGAATCCACCCACGGTCGGCTGGGCCGTATCCTCGTCGACCTCGATCTCGACTTCATCCTCACCAGCGAACGGCTCATGGGCAGCTGGCCCGAGGTTCCGTCCCTGCACATCTACGAGTGCCTACGTGATCCCCATGTGCGAGGCGTGGCCACCCTGCACTACACCTGGAACGGCCGCCACCGGCGTCTGGTGTCCGTGTGAGCGCACTACCCACCGCGACGCGCGAATGGCTGACGGGCCCCGGGCTCACCCGGCTCTGGGAGAACGTACGCAAACGTCTGGAGGGCAACGGCGTACAGGCCACCGGCTCCCTCCGGCTCACCGCGATGAACCCCCAAGAACGCAACGACCTGTCACTCCTGCTGGGCAAACCCCTCACCGGTGCCGCCGTGACGGTACGGCTCGACGTGCTCGACGCACGACTTCGCGCCTCGGCCGCCGGACTCGGGCTGAGGCAGACCCTGGAGGAAATCGGCCCGCCTCTCACCAACCGCCGTGCCGCCCGCGCGGACGCGACGGCGCGGCGGGAGCAGGTGTGGTCGTCTCTTGCTTCGTCACTGGATGCCTCCCCGCTCACCGGCCAGGAATGGATCCGGCAGTGGTACGACCTGTTGCGCCGGGCCGGCGTTCCGCGAGGGGTGACGCCCGAAGCGGCGGTGTGGACACTCCAGCAGGCGGTCCAGGTCCTCACCACCCTCCTCGGCTCCGAGCGGGGCGGCGCACGCGGCCGAGGTGAACTCGCCGCCATGGCGACCGGCTCCGCACACGGCCTCGACGACGGCTCCTGGCTCGCCCGCCTCGTCCAACGCGGTGTCGCCCTCGCCCACGGCGCCGAGTTCCCCGACGACGCTGCCGGTCGACGCGCACTGTGGCGGCTGGTGTCCGTCACGCCGGATGAGGTGTCCAGCACGGTGCTGACCTACGGGCTGCGCCCCGTCGGCGAGGGCTGGCGGGAGCATGCCCTACGTGAGCGGGCCGAGCATCACGCCGAAACGCACCTGACGCCGCGCGACCTGCACTCCCTGTGTCTGCAACTCCCCGCCGGAACACTCATCCACGTCTGCGAAAACCCACGTGTGGTCGAAGCCGCAGCGGACGCGGCATGCGTCCAGCCCCTGGTGTGCACGTCCGGCAGCGCCGCCACGGTGGTCTTCACACTTCTCGACGCCCTCGCTGTCACGGGCTGCCGCTTCGCGTACCACGGCGACTTCGACTGGCCGGGGATCGCTCTCGCCAACCGGGTCATCCGGCGCTACGAAGCCCAGCCCTGGCGCATGGGCACCGCGGATTACGAGCACCTGGCCGCTCGCAGCCAGGCTGAGGGCATCCCCCAACTGGCGCTCGACGGCCAGCTGATCAACGCGGACTGGGACCCGGATCTCGCCCCGGCCATGACTGCCCTCGGCGTCGCACTCCATGAGGAGGCCACTCTCGACCTTCTGGTGGACGACCTGTCGCGTCAGACGTAGGGGGCGTCGGCGCCATGCTGGGTTCTGGGAGCCATCTGGGAGCCGACCCGCTCCCCGAGCCCCTTCGACACCACCTCACACCAGCACCCTGACCAGGCGAAACACCAATCCATCTGGTGTCGATCCTGACGGAACCTCACTCGGGACCAAGAGGTCGTGGGTTCAAATCCCGCTGCCCCAACAGTTGAAATACCAGGTCAGGGCCCTGATCCGCATCGCGGGTCGGGCCCCTGAGTGGTTGGCCTTGACTGAAGATCGGCAGCGTCCCTCAACCGGTCCGTCACCGCCGCCAGACGCATGATCCCGGCCGACCTTGTCCAGAGCGTCAGCAGCAGTCCATGGGCGCAACGCGGTGATTCTGGAAGGCCGCCTGTTGTCTCCTGCCGAAGCACTAATGTGGACAAACACGTGTGGCGGAAGGATGAGGCATGCCGGAAGTGCCTGCAGAGAAGAACGAGTTGGCGCTGACAGAGGTCTTGAGACAGGCCGAGGTCGGCGAGGCGGTCGCATCCGAGCTCGAGAAGTGGCAGCAGGCACACGACACGCGGATCGTCTTCGACCGATGGCTCACCCCTGGCAAGAGCAGGGCAGTTCTGGCGGCGGTCGCACTGACTGGCCCGGTCTTCAACGGCAAAGTCGTCATGAAGGTGTGTCCTCCGGGTACGACCACTGGCCGGGAGCCCGGTCGGCACGCCAAGGCACTTGAGGAAGCCCCCGAGGGATTCGCCGAGCGGCATCTGGTCAGGCAGCCAGTTGAACCCGTCAGCGTTCCGGGTGGTATCAAGGTGATGTTCCAGGAGATCGCCGGCGGCAGCATTCGCGATGTCCGGCCGCTCTCGGCCACTCTGCGTGGTCGTGAACTGCCGGAACTCGTCGGGGAGGTGGCGCGCTCGATCCTCAGCGACTGGAACCCTACTCCGACGGACATCCGCCGCATGGCAGTGCGAGACTTCGTTCTGGACCATGTGGGCACCCGGACGGATAAGGACGGCCCGGTCGCGAAGCTGGCCGAGCAGCTGGCCTACGATCCGGTGGACGATCAAATGCCACTATGGATCACGTTCGCAACCGGTGGGGTCGTACCTAACGTTGTTGCCTGGCTGGAACGCCCCATCTGGGACGGCCTGGACAGCGCCCACGTGCTCGCGATCCTCGGCCGGGCCCACGGCGATCTTCACGCCGACAACATTCTGCTGCCGATGTCGCCAGTCGCGGACGCCACCGCGTACCGGCTGATCGATCTCTCCGGATACCGGGCTGATGCACCGCTCTCCCGAGACCTCACCCACCTGACGCTCGCTCTCATTCTCAGAGAGTTGCCGGAGCTCACGGAACGCCAACGCAGCGTCCTGGCTGAGTTCCTGGTCGATCCTGAGGCGGACACGGATGCCGTGCTCCATGTTGTGGGTCTGGGCAACCTCTCAAATGACATCGCCCAGGCCGGTGAGGTGTACGCCAGACAGCTGTCGATGCCGGACGACTGGCAGGACCAGTACCTCCTGTCGCTGGCGGGGAACGCGCTGCTTTTCGCGACGCGGGACACGACGGTTGGGCTTCAGGAGCGGGCGTGGTGCTTTCAGTTGGCCTGCAGGTCCCTGGGCCGGTTCTTCTCCATGCACGGACTGCACGCGCCCACAGCGACTGCTCCGCGATGCACCCTCACTCGGGCCGTCGAAGCTACTCCACAGGTCTCGGCCGCAGTCGACCGGCTTGCCGAGAACTGCGACCGCTGGACCGCCCGTCGTACGACCATTGCTGTCATCGACTCAGCCGCTTTCGGGGAGGAAGATCTCCAAAAGTTCGCCGGGCTCGGCTGGAACCTGGTCGTGGAGCTCAACCCGGACACCGATGTCGACGGCGGTTGGAAAGCGGCTACCTCCACGGGCGGCGGCCGGATCCACCGGCTCCAGCTGCGTGATCAGGACATGATGTTCGGCCGCAACAGCACCAACTGGATCGCGGCGGCAGGGATCCGCGGCGCGGACCCGGTCTCTCCAACCACCGCCCTGCGCCGCTGGCGCTCCACGTATCTGCCGTTCGTACGGGAGTCAATTGAAGCGCTCAACCGTCACTCAGGGAGGCCAGCGACCGTCGTCTGCTTCGGCGAGGGCGGCAGCGCTGAACGAGCTCTAGTCGAAGCTTGCATCGACGTCTTCGGCGACCGGGCGAGGATTCTCTCGATCTCGGGCACCGGCGAGGGCAGCCTTGCCGAGTACGACGCCGAACTCCTCGCGTGTGAGCCCGCGGACCTTCTGGGCGCGTTGCCTAAGCCCTCGTCGGTTGAGGCGCTACGTCGGCGGCCGAGGGTGCCGGCCGAGAAGGGCTTCGTGGATGTCCCCGACGGGTTGCTGTCGCGCTTCGAGGACGCGGCGGTACTGCTGCATTCCGAGGTCGGGGTCGAATCGGAGGCGGGCGAGTACGAGGTGGGTGCCTTTTACCGGGGCCGTCCCATCTCGTGGTTCGAGCTGGACCTCCACCTGGATCTGCCGCGGGCGATCACTGAGGACTTTATCGGCCAGGTGCGCACGGCTCTGGAACAGCGCGACACCCTGCGGGTGATGCTCGCCCACAGCCCCGGCGCCGGGGGCACGACCATCGCCCGCCGGGTGGCCTGGACTCTCAAGGACGAGTTCCCCACGGTCGTGGCCCGCAGCAGCCAGGACGAAGCAGTCCTCTCTCAGCTGGCGTCCGACCTGTCGTCCGAGACGGGAAGCCCTGTCCTTCTCCTGTTGGAGCTGCTCTCTGAGTCCTCCCAGGAGCGGTTGTACGAGTTGCTGCGGGCGAGCAGTGTGCCGGTCGTCATGCTGATCACCGCACGCCGCAGTTCTGTCGGCCCTGGTGTCGCCCAGGCGTCGACCCAGCGCAGTCTGCGGGTCGGGGCGATGCAGCGGGACGACCGGTTCAAGATGGCCCGGCACTTCACTGATCTAGTGCCGGACCGAGAGGAAGCCCTATTTGGGTTGGTTACGGAGGATTCCGACCACAGCGTTCCGTTTTTCTTCGCCCTGACTGCATTCAACAATGAGTTCGAGGGGCTGCCCGGATACGTCGCCCCGTTCCTCGACCAGATCTCGGACGTCGACCGGGAGATCTGCATACTGCTGGCCCTGGCCCACCGCTTCAGTGGTGTTCCGGTGTCCTCGGACTTGTTCACGGACCTGCTCGGGGTGGCGCCAGCCGACGACGTGGATCTCCGTCTGCATGTCGACGATCGAGTGCTGCCACTTCTGATCGAGGAGAGCGACGGAATGTGGCGGCTGTCGCACAGCCTGATCGCCGAAGAGGTGCTACGTCAGCTGCTGGCACCGTCTGGAGCGACCACGGGTCCGGAGGACTGGAAGGCCGCGCTGCCGGGTTGGTCCGAAACGCTCATCGCTCAAGCTGGCCGGGTCTTCCAGAACCGCCTCCCGGACGACATGAAGATCCTGCTGGACCGCCTCTTCATCATGAGGGATGCCCGGGAACCCGTGGAGTTCCAGCGGACCGGCACTTACACGGAGCTGCTTCAGCAGATGACCGTGCCCGGGCGCAAGCAGGTGATGCATGCCCTAGTACAGGCGTTCCCGAACGAATCGCACTACTGGGGCCACTACGGTCGCCTGCTGTCCTACGACTCGAGGGACTTCGAGGGGGCCCTGGGCGCGGTGGACAAGGCCATCTTGCTCGCTCCAAGCGACCCGCTGCTGCACCACATGCGAGGCATGGTCTTCCGGAACGAGATCAGGTCCGTGATTGAAAACCGGACCTACTCCCGCCTGGACATGAAGACTCGCGAGGGCCGCATTCTTGAGCTCGTGGAGTCCGCCCGGGCTTCCTTCGACAAGGCCACGGAGCTGGATGACTCCAGCGAGTACGGCCACATCGCCCTGGCTCAGATGTGTATCAAGGTCATCGAGTTCGGGTTCTCGCAGTCCGGAGCCGCCACCTACTCACAGTTCCTTGCCCGACAGAGTGCTGGCGCCTATCGGGCACTGCTGGAGGAGGCCGAGAACGCTCTCGACGCGGTGCTGGAGATTCGCGGCTCGGACCGCCTGTCCTACCGGGCGGAGGAAGCGGAGGTCGAACTGCAGAAGCTCTACGACAATTACCAGGCGTTGTTGCAGGGTTGGCGGAATCTCCTCTCCCGCGCCGACGTGTACAAGCCGCCCGTGCGGCGTCGGCTGGCCCGTGCGTACCGCCAGCGCAGCGGGTCGTGGCGCAAGGCGACGGCGCGTGACGTGCGTCAGGCGGTTGAGCTTCTGAACGCGAACCTCGTGGACAACCCGCGCGACTTTACGAGTCTGCGGGAGTGGCTACAGGCGGCGCGGTTCTTGCCCGCGTCTCTCGACCGCGCGGCCGATTACGTGACCACGTGGGCTCGGACGGAGTCCACCCGGGATGCCCTCTTTTATGACTACGTGCTCGCCTGTCTGCGAGTTCTCGACGGCCAGGACTCGGCTATCGAGGAGTACCGCGTGAAGTTGAACAGGTGCCGCGATCGCACTAATGGCTTCGCCAACCGTCACTCGACCGCCTACGAGTGGTTGGGGGAGGGACAGGAGATGGGTCGGCTGGTCTCCCACCAGGACTTGAAGGAGTGGAACCGCAGAGAGGGAGAACCACCACCTGCTCATCTGGCTCGCCTGCAAGGCCGCGTTTCCCAGATCAAGAGCCGGGCCTCAGGAACCATCGACTTCGGTCGGGGCATCCAGGCATTCACCGTGCCAAGCCGGGCCGGGCTGGTGCGTGGCGTGCATGAGAACTGGCCCGTTACCGCGCTGATCGCCTTCCGCTACGACGGCCCCGAGGCGTGGGCGGTCGAACTCGGTCAGCCTTGATCTGGATGACCCAAGATCCGGCTGTTCAGCCTGAGATAGGCGAAAGTAGCGCAAGAGGCTTGACCGACATCAACGCAGGGAAGCGTCCACGGTGCCGCCGCAGGCTCCGCACGGACTACGTCGACACGCTTCGACGCCGAGCTGCGGACAACGCACAGAACCGCCGATCGGTTACTGCCCGAGAGGGCTGGGCCCCTTGGGAGCCATCTGGGAGCCGACCCGCTCCCCAAACCCCTTCGAATCCGCCCGAGACCGCCACAGCCCAACGCTCTGACCAGGTAGAACAGCGTCTACGCTGGCAAGATCACCAACCGAACCTCATTCGGGACGAAGAGGTCGTGGGTTCAAATCCCGCCACCCCGACAGGTAAGAAAGATCGAGAGAGGCCGTTTCCCCAGGTGGGAGGCGGCCTCTCTCGTTTTTCCCTTAGCGAAGATCATGGCTCTGAGTAGCCCTTCGTGGGGCAGCGTGGGTGCTCGTGCCCCAGTGCTGCCTCAGTCCGGGGCAGCACCTCAGCTACTCCTCGCGCCTTTCTCGCTGCCTATCCCCCCAGTTATCGCAAATCCAAGTATCTATAGGTGAGTTGCGGCCTCGATGGGCACCTCCGCCCACATCGTCTTGCCTACGGATTGACGAGGCGCCGACCCCCAGCGCACGGCCAGGACGTCCACCAGGAGCAGTCCTCGGCCGGACTCGCCCTCGGGGTACGACGAGGGCGGGGCTGTGGGTGGCCGCTTCGCCGAGGCGGCGTCTGCGACCTCGATGCGGACCAGGCCCGCAGCCGTGTCGAGGGTGAGCCGGAGGGCGAAGTCGCGTCCAGGAACCTGGCCGTGCTGTACGGCGTTCGCCGCGAGTTCGTCGACGACGAGGGCGACCGTGCACGACGCGTCCGACGCCGGCGGGTAGCCCCACTCCTCCATACGCCGGACGGCGAGGCGTCGGGCGAGTTGTGCACCTCGCGGTGAGGAGAGGAACTGCTCTGCAAACGAGGGGAGTTCGGGGGCTTCGTCGACGAGAGCGACGGTGTGAGCCGCAAGGGACGTGGTGCTCCGCCGTGGCTCGTGTCCCGGGGTGGTCGTTCCTGTCGGCACGGCTTGTCCGTCCTTGTCTGTCGAGTTGAGTCGTCCCGCGGCGTACGCGAGTCGTCACGTTCTGTGCTCAAGAGTCGTCCGATCGCCCTACGCTCGACAGGTGACACAGCCTTACTTTTCATCCCGTAAGGAACGGAAGTGACGCTTTGGCCAACGGAATTGACCCCAGTACGTCGATGGCGGCGCTGTTCGGCTCGCGGGTGCGCAGGCTCCGTATGGCGGCCGGACTGACGCAGGCCGAACTCGGCGTCAAGGCGCACGTGGTGAGCACCCGGATCACGCAGATCGAGCGGGCGTCCGGGGCGAGGCCGACGCTGGAGCTGGCGCGTGCGCTGGACGTGGCCCTCGACGCGGACGATCTGCTGGTCGACCTGTGGCCGTATGTGTACCGGGAGGCGTTTCCGGACTGGTTCCGCAAGTTCATGGAGTACGCGGCGCGGGCGGTGATCATCCGTGAGTACGCGGCTCATGTGGTGCCTGGTCTGTTGCAGACGGAGGACTACGCGCGGGCGCTGCTGAGAGTCGGCCGGACACTCGGCAGCGAGGAGCAGTTGGAAGAGCGGGTCTCGCTCCGGATGGGGCGACAGGAGCGGCTCTGCACGCCCGATCGGCCCGAGCTGTGGGCGGTCCTCGACGAGGCGGTGCTCAGGCGGCCCGTCGGAGGCCACGTGGTGATGAGGGAGCAACTGGCGCGGCTGCTCGGGACCACCGCGGAACCTCATGTCACCGTGCAGGTACTGCCGTTCGACCAGGGTGAGCACGATGTGCTGGGCGGCTCGCTCACGGTGCTCACCATGCCGGACGGCTCTGAGGTCGCCTACACGGAGGGCGCGCACTACGGCCAACTCATCGAGGATCCGGACGAGGTCAGGAGTTTCGCGCTGTCCTACGATCGGCTGCGGGCGGCAGCTCTGCCCCCGCTCATGTCACTGGACATGATCCGATCCGTGATGGAGGACAACCACCGTGGAGCGAAGGTCCCGTCCCGAACTGAACGGCGCCGCCTGGCGCAAGAGCAGCTACAGCAATCAGGAGGGCGGCAACTGCGTGGAGGTGGCCGACGAGTTCCGGGCCGTCGTCCCGGTCCGTGACAGCAAGGTCCCGCAGGGTTCGGCGCTGTGCTTCGATGCCGCCTCCTGGGCCGCCTTCATAGGCGCTTTGGTCGAGTTGAAGGTCTGAGGCCACCCGCCCCCGAGGCGGCCGGGCCCCGGCCGCCGTCCGTCGTACGGGCTCACCGGGCCCTTGTCCGCGAGGGTCCGGCGGGCCACTGACCTCCCCAAAGAACCGGGGGAAAGAACTACCCGCCCACCCTCCCTCCCCGGCCGCGCAGCCCGCGTCACCCGTACGAGTGACCGGCTTGCAGGGGCGGGATACGGGCGGTTACGTTCGCCGAAACAACCGCAAACAGATACGGCCCTCGACCGGGATTGCCGTCCCGGCACGAGGGCCTGACCGATCAGGAAGACAACACCTTCCCAATGGCTGAGCCGCAGTCTAACGCGCGTCTGCGCGCCGACGCCGGAGCTCCGACCTCCGGCGTGATCCACGTACGCACCCGCCTCACGGCCGACTTCACGGTGATCTCCAACGCCCTCGCCCAGCGACGCGGCAGCGCGGTCACGGTCGGCGTCGCGGCGTACATCTCCTCGTTGCCGGACGGCTCTCCCGTGAGCATCGCCGCCCTGTGCGAGCACTTCAGCGAGGGCGAGATCCTCATCTCGCGGGCGCTGAGGGAACTCGAAGAGGCCGGTTACCTGGAGCGCCGCCGAGAGCGCCTGTCCACCGGGCAGATCCGCACCCGGACGTACTTCTACGACGTCCCCGGCGGCGATCCGGACCCGGACCCGGATCGGGATCGGGTTCGGGATCCGGACGGGCCTCCCGAGCCGCCCAAGCCCCGCCGATCCCGGAAGCAGCCCGCCGACGCTACGGTCGCCCCCGCGTCCGCGCCCGTGGAGGAAACGGTGGCCGCGCCCGTACAGGCCGAGGCTGAGGTCGAGGCAGAGGCACCGATCCCGCTCGCTGAGGCCGACGCCGACCCGCAGGCCATCGCCGTACTCGCCGCCCTGCGCCGGGTCGACCCCCGCCTTGTCCTGTCCGCGCAGGAAGCCGCCCGCCTCGCCCCAGCCGTCACCCGGTGGCTCGCCGCAGGCCTCCTGCCCACCCACATCACGGACCACCTCACCGCACGGCTCCCGGACCACTTCCTGACCCGCCCGGCCGGCATCCTCGCCTACCGGCTCAAAGAGACTCCCCTTGCCCTGCCCGCACCGGCCGGCAGCGCAGAACCTTCCGTACGTCCGGCGGTTGTGCCCATGCGGAACTGCGACGGCTGCGACCGGGGATTCCGCACGGCGGAACCCGGCCGTTGCAGGGACTGTCGATCCGGGAACCGTCTCCGTGCGGCCGGCTGAGCCAGTGGCTGGGTATGCGGTCCACCCGCAGGTGGGAGCCTTGATATGCGACGATGCGAAAATCAGCGCCAAGAGGAGGTGGAGCATGGTCGACAGGTTCCAGGACGGGCTTCTGACGCCCGCACGCTGTGATGCGATCCACCGGGCCGTCGAGAAAGGCGGTCCGGCGGCGTACGCCGTGCGGCACGACCGTATTGAGCGCACTTGGCCCTGACGCCCGTGGGCGGCTGTTCGCGGGCATGCGGACTGGCTGTGGCCCCGTGATCAGTGCCCGTCCGGCGTGCCGCTGCCCGCCACTTCGCTCCGGGCGCCCACAGGGCGGCCCCGCCAACACCGTCCCTGATCCCACCCAGAACCAGAACCAGAACCAGAACCCGGTACGCCGTGCTCCGGAGCGTTCGCGAACTGCTGATGGTTACCTGGCTCGCGCACAACGCCTACGGGAATCCGCGCGCCGCCAGGAGCGGCCCGTGGCGAGGTCGACGACGATGATGCCGTTCGAGCCGTCGGAGCCGTCGGAGTCGGTGATGAAGGCCGTGTCCGTCGCGCCGCGCCGCAAGTCCAAGCGCACGTCGTCGCAGGAGCACTAACGCCCTGCGGTCGGCCGCTCCACCGGCCGGCTCACGCCCGTCAGTTCCTCCGACAGCGTCCACAACCGTCGGGCCACCTCCGCGTCGCTCGCCGCCGCCGACCGTCCGACCAGCGTCGGTCCGCCCCGCATCTCGCCCAGCCCGTCGGGCCCGACGTAGCTCGCCCCGGGCAGGTCCTGCGTCGCGGCGTACAGCGTCGGCAGGGCGCCGGCGCTGTCGTCCTGGGCGAAGAACCTGTTGCCGACCTTCATGAACGCCCGCATCACCGGACTCGCGGCATGGCTCTGCAGGTTGGTCGCCGCATAGCCGGGGTGGGCGGCGAGGGCGCGGACCGGGGAGCCGGACTCCGTCAGGCGGCGCTGGAGTTCCAGCGTGAAGAGGAGGTTCGCCAGCTTCGACTGGGCGTACGCGCGCCGCGGGTCGTAGTCGGACGTCCAGTTCGGGTCCTCGAAGCGGATCCGCCCGTCGGCCCAGCGGTGGGCGCCGGAGGACACCGTCACCACCCGGTCGGTGATGTGCGGCAGGAGCAGGTTCGTGAGCGCGAAGTGGCCCAGATGGTTGGTGCCGAACTGCATCTCGAAGCCGTCCGCCGTCTGCTGCTTCGGCAGCATCATCACGCCGGCGTTGTTGATCAGCAGGTCCAGCGGTCGGGCCTCCCAAGCGTCCGCGAACTCCCGTACCGAGGACAGGTCCGCGAGGTCCAGGCGCCGTACCTCCGTGCTGCCGTTGACCGTCGCCGCCGCTGCCCGGCCGCGCTCCAGGTCCCGTACGGCGAAGACCACGTGTGCGCCGGCGCGGGCCAGCGCGTCGGCCGCGGTGAGGCCGATGCCGCTGTTGGCGCCTGTGACGACGACCGTGCGGCCGGTGAGATCGGGGAGGCGGGGCGCGTCCCATGCGTTGTTCTTCGTCTTCTCAGCCATGAGTCGAATGTAGGCGTCGCCAACAATGCTGTCAATGACAACAATGATGGCAACGACAACTATGCTGGCGATGCCTACATGGAGCTACGATGTCCCACATGCCCCAGAGCCGCCCCTACCACCACGGAGACCTGCGCGCCGCCCTGCTCGCAGCCGCAGAACACACCCTGCGTGAGAGGGGGGTTGGCTCCCTGTCACTCCGCGAGCTCGCCCGCGAAGTCGGTGTGAGCCACGCCGCGCCCGGACGGCACTTCAAGGACAAGCAGGCCCTGCTCAACGACCTGGCGCTGGCCGGGTACGAGCGGCTGGGCCTGGCCCTGGACGCCGCCGATGACCCGGCACTCACGATCGAACCCCGGCTCACCGCTCTCTCCCGGGCCTACCTCGGCTTCGCCGTCGACAACACCGAGCTGCTGGAGTTGATGTACGCCCGCAAGCACGACCCCGACGCCTCGGAGCAGATGGCCGCCGCCGTCGAGCGGACGGTGGGCAGCCTCGTCCAGGTCGTCGCGGACGCCCAGAAACGCGGCGAGATCATCGCGGGCGACCCCGAGGAGCTGAACCTCGTCACCGGCGCCACCCTCCACGGCATGGCCGCCCTCATCTCCGGCGGCGTGCTGACCTCGGAGGCGGCCCTGGCCGGCGTGGACACCCTGGTCCACCACCTGCTCCACGGCCTGAAGCCCCGCTGACGCCGCACGTTTTCAGGTGCTGCCAGGAGCCTTTCGGGAGCCGTCCGCGGCGACCGGACAAGGGCGGCCCACCCGGGAGTCGACGACTGCTGAGGCGAAGCTCGCACGTCAGCAGGACGCACCCCACGGACGGCTGACGAGCCGAAACCATCAACTCCAAAGGGCTGATGAAGTGTTTTCAGGACACGGGGGGTGCTGGCCCATAGGATCCAGGCCGCCGCGTAACGCGCCGGGGCCGGAGGAGCCAGTGCCCAGGCCCCGTGCCGTTTTCGCTCCTATCGTGGAACAAGCACAGCAACGCTCGGCGCCGAGGCAGACAGGCAGGACATGAGGAAACCGCAGATCGACTACGCGGCGGTCTTCCGGGCCCTGCCCGGCATGGTGGCCCTGCTCACCCCTGAGCTGGTGTACGCCGACGTCAACGACGACTTCGTGCGGCTGACCGGGCGGAGCCGTGAGGAGTTGGTGGGGCGTTACATCTTCGACGTCTTTCCCGAGAACCCCAACGATCCGGCCGCCGCCGGCATGCGGGAGACCGAGGCGTCGATGCTCCGTACGGTGGCCACCGGCGAGCGCGACACGATGGCGCTGCTCCGCTACGACATCGAGGACCCCGCGCGGCCGGGCCACTGGCAGGAGCACTTCTGGAGCCCGGTCAACGCACCGGTCCTCGGCCTCGACGGACACGTCGAACTGATCGCGCACCGGGTGGAGGAGGTCACCGAACTCATCCGCGCCTTCGGTGGTCCTGGCGGTGACAGCCGGAACCGTGCGCTGGAGGCCGAGCTGTACACCCGTGCCCGGGAACTGCAGGAGGTCAACGAGCGGCTGCGCGCGGCTCATGCCCGTGAGCGTGAGGTCGCGCTTGCCCTGCAGGCGGCGATGCTGCCCCCGCCGGGGCCGACCGGGGCGCACGATGCCGCCGTGCGGTACCAGCCCGCCGTCGGCACGCTGAACGTGTGCGGCGACTGGTACGACCTGGTCGAACTACCCGGCGGGGGCCTCGCGGTCGCCGTCGGCGACGTCGTCGGGCACGGGCTGGCCGCCGCCTGTGCCATGGGGCAGTTGCGCAGCGCCCTGAGCGGGGCCACCCGTGTCGCGGGCGGGCCCGCCCAGGCACTGGAGGCCCTCGACCTGTACGCCCGTTCCGTCGAGGGCGCCGAGTCGACCACCGTCGTGACGACCTTCATCGACTGGGACAGCCGCACCATCGCCTACAGCTGCGCCGGTCACCCGCCCCCCGCCCTCGTGCACCCCGACGGCACGGTCGCCTTCCTCGACCAGGCCACCGACCCGCCGCTCGGTGCCCGGCCCGAGCGTCAGCCTCGTCCCCAGGTCCGTACGCCCTTCGCCGAAGGGGCCGTCCTGGTGCTGTACACGGACGGTCTCGTCGAACGCCGCGACGAGGACATCGACGCCGGCCTGGCCCGCCTCGCCGGCTCCCTCACCCATCACCGGCACGCGGCTCCCGAGGCCCTGGCCGACGCACTCCTGGCCGACCTCCTGCCAGCCACCGGCACCACCGACGACGCCGCCCTGATCGTCCTGCGTCTGTGAAGCGCCCCAGGCAGGCAGCGCGACAGCAACCCCCGCCCGGTAGACAGGTCCGTCGGAGGATCGCTGCCTCACCCTGGCGCCCACGGCTCCGATCCGGTCCGCTTCGCCAGGCGGAGAAAAGGGTTTCGGCCGGCGACCTGGTGTGTGACAGCGCTGGGCGCAAGTCCACGCTCTCCCGCAAGATCGATGTCGGGTACGCAGCCAGCTGACCAAGGCCTACGCCGGAGGGTGTCCGGGAGGCTCTTGGGAGCCAACCCTCTCCCTGAGTCCCTTCCACACAGCCGGAGACCAACCGGGACCATGTCCCTGACCGGATCAGGCCCCTTGAGTGGTTTGAGGCCGGCCCTTCCGCCGACTGATGCATAGTCAAACTATCTGTGATTTTCGGCATAGCATCGGGCAGTCGTCGACGGCACAAGACGTTGAAATCTGCCGGTGAGCTGGAGGGATCCTGCGATAAGGCGTCGTCGACCCGGCATCGTCTGCCCAATGGTCAATGATCCAAGAGTTGTTGACAGCATCTGACACCAGGGCTTTACGCTGAGGAGTCGGCTCAGAACCCGCTGTTCATATGCACGGATCACGCTGAGGAGGGTGCGGTGAGGCTTTCACTGCCGGGTCGACAGAGAGCGGCCGACGACGTCCGCATCCTTGTGGCGCTGTTTCCGGGGATGTGCCGGTACCCCTGACAGAAGGCCGCGCGGTCGGCGCCGCCGGGAGCACGCCCTTCCCCCCACCAGTTACTCGTTGGAGGACTGTCATGCGCGTGCTCCTCGTGGAGGACAACGCCGCTTGCGCCCAGTACGTCGTGAAAATGCTGCAACGGAACGGATACGAAGCCTGGAGTGTCGAAACGGGCGAGGCCGCGCTGAAACAGCACGATCAGGCCGACTTGATCTTAGTCGACCTCGGCCTGCCCGATCTCGACGGTCTTCAGGTCTGTGCCGAGATCCGCGGCATGTCGGACACCCCGATCATCGCCTTCACCGAGCGGCGCACCGAACTCGAACGGGTGCTGGCCTTCCAGGCCGGCTGCGACGACTGCCTCGACAAGCCGTACGGGATACAGGAGTTGATGGCCCGCGTCGACGCGGTCCTGCGCCGCGCCCGCCCGACGCCCCTCACCAGGCGCATCGTGCGCGGCCCGCTGCAGATCGACGTGGCCGTGCGCGAGGCGCGCCTGGGCGCCGAGTTGCTGTCGCTGACACGCAAGGAGTTCGACCTGCTCCACGTTCTCGCCTCCCGTCCCGACTGCGTCTTCAGCCGGAAGGAGCTCATGGAACGGGTGTGGAACAACGGATCAGCGGCTGCCGGCCGAACCGTCGACACCCATGTCAACAGCCTGCGGCACAAACTGGGCGGCAGCAGTTGGATCGTCAACGTACGCGGTGTGGGCTTCCGTCTGGGGCGGGGAGTCAGCGCCGGAGCGGCGTGAGTGCCGTTCCTGGGCGCCCTGTCCTGAAGCTTGGGGGAAGGTCGTGCCCCGGCCGCCGGCCCCGGTTCCGTACGGGGTCGGCGGCCCTGCCGGTCACTCCCCGTACGGTCGCTTCTCGCGGGCCTCGCGCAGGGACTCACCCCACCACACGAGCTGGTCCAGCATGGTCTTGGCCGCCGCGTTGACGCTTTCGGGCTCTGTCGGGGATCCGTTCTCGTCGAACTTCTCCCAGGCCATGTGGAAGCTGACCTGCTCGCGGATGGTCACCGCGTGCAACTCGGCGAAGACGGGCCGGAGGTGTTCGGCGGCCCGCAGGCCGCCCGCCAGGCCGCCGTAGGAGACCAGGCCGACCGGCTTGGCCTGCCACTGCGTGTAGTGCCAGTCGATCAGGGACTTGAGCGACGCGGGATAGCTGTGGTTGTACTCCGGTGTCACCACGATGAACGCGTCCGCGTTCGTCAGCCGAGGGGTCACCTGCGAGAGCGTCTCGGTGACGTCCGGGGACGGGGACTGCGACAGCCGCACCGGCAGGGGGTGATCGTCGAGGTCGATGTAGTCGACCTCGACGTCGCCACGCTGACGGGCCTGGTCCGCGATCCACCGCGCGGGTGTGGGGCCGAACCTGCCTTCGCGGACGCTGGCGCAGATGACGGCCAGGCGCAGGGGAGACATGGACATGATCCTCTTTCCGGAGTGGGTGGTTGGACTGCCCGGCCGCGCGTACCGCCGGCCGGAGA
Source organism: Streptomyces sp. NPDC002156 (assembly GCF_053593675.1). NCBI lineage: Bacteria > Bacillati > Actinomycetota > Actinomycetes > Kitasatosporales > Streptomycetaceae > Streptomyces > Streptomyces sp. NPDC002156. The sequence goes on from NZ_JBSFDA010000016.1 coordinate 73,472, forward strand.
GGGAAGGCACGAAGCGTCGGCCCGTCAACCGTCAGCCCGCGAGGGCCGGCCGCGACAACGCCTGGAGGTAGATCTCCTCGGACTGCGCACCGGACAGGGTGGCGCCGGTGTCGAGGCGGATGAGCGGCACCTGGCGGACGCCCAGGCCGCGGACCCGCGCCAGTTCCGCGGTCAGTTCCCGTCCGGCCTGCTCGTCGTCGCCCGTGGTGACGAGCGTGACGCCGGTCTCGGCAGCGAGACGGTCGAGTGTGTCCGGGTCGCCGATGTTCAGTCCGTCGGAGAAGTAGGCGCGGAAGAGACGTTCCGCCATTTGTTCCCCACGGCCCTGGCCCCCGGCGGCGGCCAGTAGCCGGTGCGCCCGGAAGGTGTTGACGAAGACCGCTCGGTCGAAGTTCAGCTCCAGCCCCTCCCGGGCGCCGACGGCTGCCATGTGTTCCACCATCCGCTCGGCCTCGGCTCCGAAGTCCCGCCGGTGGCGGTCGGACAGCGGTTCGCCCTGCGCGGGAGCATCCGGGGCGATCCGGAAGGGAAGAAAGGTCACCTCGATCCGAGCGCCGTCGGCGCGACGACGCTCGACGGCTCGTTCCAGGCGGGTGAACGCGAGATAGGAGTGGACGCAGATGAGGTCGAGGACGAACTCGACCCGCCGGGTGGCGCTCGTGTCGGATGGCATGGCTGGACCTTGTGTGAGCGGGGCGGGAGGGAGACGGGCAGGCACCGTGGGCGTCATCGCGCTCGACCGGCCCTGCGGCCGGGTTCCTGTTCCTTGGGTGCCTTGGGTTCCTTGGACAGGTCGGCCGACCCTGGCTGCGGCGTGGGGTCCGGGACGGCGGCCCGCGCTCGTCCCCGGGATCCCATGAGGTAGACAGCGGCGACGACCAGGGCGCCCAGGGCGATGACCAGGAACAGCGGCTGGATGTCGAGGGCGTTGACCACCGGCTGGGTGACGACCGGTGCGAGGAACTGTCCGAGGAAGAGCGCGGTGGTCAGGAACCCCGCGTATCGGCCGCGTGCCTCGGGCGGAGCCGCGTTGATCACCCAGTTGTTGAGGTTCGGCATGAGGACGCCCAGCCCCATGCCCATCACCAGCGTCCCCGCCGCCAGGACGGCGACGTGCGGTGCCAGGAACAGCACCAGGTAACCGGTGCCGATGCACCCGAAGGCCGCCGCGACGAGGGCGTACTCACCGGCCAGGCGCCGGATGTGGGCGAAGCGGAGCGACACCAGGCCTGTGGTGAGGGTCTGGACCGCGATGACGGCTCCGGAGACCACCGAACTCGCGTGGAAGTGGTTCTCGACCAGGAACGGGACCTGCACCGGCACCGAGTAGAACGCGATCTGCCCCAGAAACATCGCCGTGAGTGCTGCCGTCAGACCTGGAGGCCGGCGCCGCCGGGTCGGTGCGGAGCCATCGGCGGCGGAGTCGACGGCCACCGACCGGGTTCCCGGCAGGTACCTGAGCGCGGGGACCATGAGGGCCGCGCCGAGGAGGTAGACGAGGAACACCATGCGCCATCCCAGGCCGGCGAGGGCGCCGCCGCCCACGAGAAGCACCACGCCGCCGAAGGCACCGGCGGCCGTCTGCCGCCCCAGCAGCCGCTGTCGTTCGGACCCCTCGTACAGGTCCGCGATCAGGGCCACGCTGTTGGTCATGACGAGCGAGACCCCGAGCCCGAGAATGACCCGGCCGACGAGGATCATCGCAAGGTCGGGCAGGTAGAAGCCCGAACTGCCGCCCAGCGCGAAGGCGAGCATGCCTATGACGAGGGCGCGCTTGCGGCCGATGCGCTCGGACAGCGCGCCCGCGAAGGGCGAGAACAACACGATGGCCAAGGCGTGCGTGCTGGTGATCATCCTCGCCAGCAGGTCGACATCGGCCGTGTCCGCGAAGGCCGCCCGTATACCGGGCACCGCGGGCGACACCACCGCCCCGGCCATGATCGTCAGGGTTCCGGCGAGCACGAGCACGGCCGCCTGACCGTCGGTGCTCCGCCCTGAGGATTCCTTTGCCGTCGATGCTGGGCGCACGTCTACCTCATCCTCCAGCGACTCGGTGCCCGGTCCTGGGCGGCCGATGCCACCGTAGAAGTTCAACCTAAGTTGAAGTCAAGCGGTGGCCGATGGACCGTCACCGCTGCCCCCACACCGAGAACAGGAGTGTCGTGACGTCCCGGGCCTCCGGCCGGTCGAGGCAGGCGATGAACTCGGCTATCTCCGCCGCGCTCACCCAGCCGTTGTCGACCAGCGGCTGCCCCTGCAACTCCAGGCGGCGGCGCATCAGTTCGTTCTCGTACTCGCCCTGTCCCGGCCCCAGGGGCCTGAGGTGCAGGTCGACGGAGGTCAGACCGGCCTGCGCCAGCCGGACGGGCAACCGGCGGGCGAACCGCATGTCCGCCCCATGGCCGCGGAAGGCCCGCAGGTACGCGTCGATGACCGCGCGTCCGACCGGGGTCGCGGCGTCCTCGGCGGGCAGGAAGTAGAAGTCCTCCGCGACCAGCCAGCCGTTCGGTGCGAGCCAGCGCGCCGCGCGGGCGATGAGGGCGTCGGGGTCGCGGAGTACGGAGAGCACGCCCCTGACGAGGATGAGGTCGAAGGATCCGGGCTCGAACTCCTCGCGCTCGATGTCCCCCTGTCGCACGGTCAGACCAGGTGCCCGCGACGCGTCCAGCAGACCGGTGTCGACATCGACGGCGAGCACGGAGCCGTCCGGCACCCGCTCGGCCAGCCAGTAGGACAGGGAACCGGCCCCGGCGCCGATGTCCAGGCAGCGGGCGTCGGGGCGTAGTGCCAGACGGCTGATGATCTCAGTGGTCAGCGGATCGTAGTTCCGCTCCCACAGCTTCGACAGGATGGCTTCGGACTGGTCCGTACCCTGCTCGTGCCGGCTCATGTGTCACCTTTCGTCACGCGTGTTGTCCGGCCCGCCCCCGCGCGGGTCCGGGGCGACCTCTACGGCCCCCATGGGGCAGCACTCCTCGACGGACCGGGCGATCCGCAGAGCCTCGTCGTCGCGCAACTCGGCTTCGACGGCGACCGCGTGGCCCGCACCGGTCAGCCGGAACAGCTCGGGTGCCATCGCCTGGCACAGACCGGTCCCCCGGCACAGCCGCTGGTCGATCCGCACGGTGGCCCGCACCCCGGCTTCTTCGTCCACGTTCACGCCGCCTCCGCGTCGGCGGCCCGCACCGGGAGCCGGACGAGCCGCCGCATGGCCCAGTTCTCGATGTAGCGGACCTCGTCGCGCGGGATCGCCGCGACGAGCCGCGGAAACCTGCGGAACAGCGCCGGAATCGCCGCCTGCCCCTCCAACCGGGCGAGGGCCGCGCCCAGGCAGTTGTGCAGGCCGTGACCGAAGCCGACGTGGCGCAGCCCGGCGCGGGTGAGGTCGAGCCGGTCCGGGCCGTCGAACTGCCGTGGGTCACGGTTCGCCGACAGCAATGCCGCGATCACCGGTGCCCCGGCCGGCAGCACTGTCCCCGCGAACTCCATCTCCTCGGTCGTCACCCGGAACAGTGCGGTGGTGAGCGCTCCCTCGTACCGCAGGAGTTCCTCCAGCGCGCCGGCCTCCAGGTCGGGCCGGTCGAGCAGCAGGAGGCGCTGGTCGGGGTGGTCCAGCAGGGCCAGCACGGCATTGCCCACGAAGGCCCGGATCGTGTCACTGCCGGCGAGGATCATGGCCGCCACCATGGCCACCAGCTCTTCCTCCGAGAGCCGGTCCTCGTCCTCGCGGGCGTGGACGAGTGCCGTGGTGAGGTCGTCCGCCGGGTTCTGCCGCTTCTGCGCGACCAGCTCCGCCGCATAGTCACAGATCCGCGTGAACCCCTCGGGCACCTGTTCCATGCGGGAGGCGTCCGACGGGAAGGCCTGGGCGAGCGCGTCCACCAGTTCCTTGTGGCGGTCGATGCGCAGGCCCAGGATCTCGCCCATGACCGCCGACGACACCGGACCTGCGTAGTCATCCATGACGTCGAACTCGCCCCGGGCCTCGCACTGGTCGAGGACGGAGGTCACCACCCGCTCCACGGACTGCTGCCACTGCGCGATCCGGCGCGGTGTGAAGGCGCTCATGGCAAGCCGACGCAGCCGGGTGTGCGCCGGTGGGTCGACCACAGTGACCGACTGCTCCAGTACGCTGCCCGCGCCGCTGACCAGGCCGGCCTCCTTGAATTCCGGGTTGCCCCAGGTTCCGCCCTCCGAGCTGAAGCGCGGATCCGCGAGCAGCGCCCGAACGTCGTCGAAACGCGTCACCAGCCAGGTGCGCACATCACCGACCGGGAACCTGAATTCATGGATCGGGGAATTGTCACGGAGCCATGCGAACGTGGGATATGGATCCTGGAAATACTGCGGACTGAACAGCGGGGCACGCGATTCCGCCACCATCGCCATCACTTACCATCCCCTTTTCGAGTTTTTTCGACTTGAAGTCTGCTGTGCACGCGACGACGACAGCAAGACGAGAACTCGGACTTTTTCGAAACAACTTCGTCAGGAAATTCAAGAGGACTGAAAACTCCCGGAAATTCCCGCAGAATCGGCGGTCTCAAGAGTTGAAGCACGGGTGAGGTTTGTCTAACCTCGTGCATGTGTCCAACATCCCCCCGATTCCCAAGGAGTTGACCGTCGGTGAGCTGGCACGGCGCAGCGGTGTCTCCACCTCGGCACTGCGCTTCTACGAGCGCGAGGGACTGATCCGCAGCCGGCGCACCACGGGCAACCAACGCCGCTATCCGCGGGACACCTTGCGCCGGGTCGCCTTCATCCGCGTCTCCCAGCGCGTCGGCATCCCCCTCACGACCATCCACGACGCCCTGCGTGTGCTGCCCGAGGGCCGCGCGCCCACCCAGGAGGAGTGGGCCTGTGTGTCCCAGAACTGGCGGGCGGATCTCGACCGGCGTATCGCGCAGTTGCTCAAGCTCCGTGATGAGCTGGTCGACTGCATCGGCTGCGGCTGCCTGACGTTGGAGCGGTGCGTGCTGGCCAATCCCTACGACGTGCTGGGCGAGGAGGGAGCGGGGCCCCGCAGGCTTCAGGTCGACTGATCAGCGGTCGGCTGGTCGGGAGTCGGCTGGTCGGGAGTCGATCGGTCGGCCACGGTCGGTCTGCTTCGGCGATCCGTGAGGCACTCCTCCAGAAAGGCCAGAGCCCGCAGATGGTACGTACGGGCCGCCCAGCCCAGGCTGATGTTGTGCCCGGCCCGCGGCAGCCGGTCCACGGACACGGTCGGCGACGCCAGCAGACCGGTCATCTCGGCCAGCGTCCCGTCGTCGTGCCGCCACCAGCGCTCGTGCTCGGCGAAGGTGAGCCGGACGGGGGTCCGTACGCGGGACGCGAGGTCGGGAAAGACCTCGGGCCACTGCCGGACCTGACGTTCCTCCTGTTCGGGCATCGGTCCCACGAGCGGCGCGGCGAGGCGGAACGTGTCCGCCGGGTAGAGCCCGAGCGGTCCCCAGTGCAGCGCCGCCGTACGCCGGTCGGGACGGGAGGCGAGCCGGCCCGGGTCGACCGCGTGGCGATGGCCGAGGCCGGAGATGTCCAGCCCGATCAGGTCGGTTCCGGCCGCGGCCAGGGCGAGGGCGAGCTTCCCGCCGAAGGAGTGGGCCACGACGAACACCCCGGCTCCCGTGCCGTGTCGCGGGCCGAAGCCGTTCAGTGCCGCTCGCACAGTGGCGGTCTGCTCGGTCAGCGTCTGCCCCAGGGGCAGCGAGGCGGCGGACAGCCCGTAGCCGGGGCGGTCGAGGGCCAGCACGGTGTAGCCGAGGGCGGCGCCGAGCGTGAGGAGTGACAGCCCGGGATGGGCCCGGCCGTGGAAGTAGCCGGCCCGCATCCCTCCCCCGTGCAGGGCGACCACGACGGCCCGCGGCGGACCGTCGCGCGGTTCGCTGAGCAGCGCCGACAGCCGGATGCCCGCGGCGTCCAGAACGGTCTCCCGCACCTCCGGCTCCGGGAGGGTGTGGGCTCCCGTGGGGCGTGGAGCGCGGCTCGCGGACGGGGCAGCGGCCTGGTTCCGGGTCAATGGTCCCCTCTCCCTCAGCTCGGTCGCGATCGGCGTGGGACGGCCGGTGCACCGTCAGTCGATGCCGCGGATGATGTGCGACTCCGCCGGATCGCTGTCGTCCGCTCCGGCCAGGAGCGGCACCGGAGAAGGCTCGTGGTCTGCCGTGGCGGCGGCCTGCCGTGGCTGCCGTCGAGCGGGCCGGCCCGCTTCCCCGGCCGCTGTGGAGGGGATCAGGGAGTCCAACGCGAAACCTCCGGGATGTCCTGGGCGGCGGTGTGCGCGGCCACGGTGCAGACCAGGTACTCGGGCGGGGCGGCCTCCAGGCGGGCGATCTCGGCCTGCCCTTCGGCGATCCGGGGGTCTGCCATCCAGGCGTCGTAGGCGGAACGGTCCACCCACATCGGGTAGTTGACGAACAGCCTGCCGTCGGAGCCGAGATAGGCGGTGGCTGAGACGAAGCCCGGGAAGTCGCGCTTCCACTGCCCGGTGCGGTGGAGCAGGTCGACGACCGCGCGGGCCGGTCCCGGTCCGCTGAAGTGGCGGGTCGCGACGGCCACGACGCCTGGCGGTCGCCCGGCCGCGGGTCCGGTGATGCCGCCCGCCGAGCTGCCCCCGCGGACCGAGGACGCGAGAACTCCCGGCCGCTCGCCGAGACCACGCAGGACACCGGCGTCCGGGGCGTCGAGGAACGAGGTGCGATAACACCCCTCGTCCGTCCAGCGAGTGTGGTGGACCACCGCGCGGCCGTCGAGGCCCACGTGAACGCGTGACAGGAGGAACCCCGGCGCCGCGCTCACCCAGGCGCCCACCTCCCGCGTGATGGAGGCGACGAGGGCATCGGCCGTGCCGGCGCCGTCGACCCTCAGCACTTCGAAGGCGGCGAAGTGAGTACCGTTCTGGAGCGCCGTCCGTCCTGGCTCGGGCTCCGCATGCGTCCGGTCGGGGGGATGAGCTGATGTCATGGTGTCTCCCAAAGGGGTCTCAGCGGAAGCTGTCCGCGTGTTCCTCGGCCCACTGCCGGAAGGTGTGCGCCGGCCGCCCGGTCACCTCCGCCACGACCGACGAGCCGACCTCGGGCTTCTCGGTGAGCATCGCGAAGTAGTCGAGCGCGCCGTCCGCGTACGACGGCGGCCAGCCGGTCGCCACCATCTGCCGACGCGCCTCCCGCGCATGTACGTCCTCCCAGCGCACGGAGCGCCCGATCACCTCGCCGATGATCTGCGCCTGCTCCTCCTGGGTGAGCGCCTCCGGCCCGGAGACCAGGTACTTCCGGCCGCCGTGACCGCCCTCGGTCAGGACGCGGGCGCCGACCGCGGCCAGATCGCTCTCGTGCACAGGGGTACGGGCCGCGGCCCCGTACGGGAAGCGCACCAGATCCCCGCCGCGGATCTGCGCGGCGAAACCGAGTGCGTTCGCCATGAAGCCCGTTGTGCGCAGGAACGTCCACTCCAGGCTCGTCCGCTCGATCAGCTTCTCCAGGTAGGCGTGGCAGTTGTTGTCGACGGGCTCCAGGCCGATGTGCACGCCCACGGACGACACGAGCGCGATGCGCCGCACCTGCTGCTCGATCTTCTTCAGGACCGCGGGCGCCGTCTCGACGTTCAGCGTGAAGAACGGCCACATCCAGAAGACGGCGTCCGCGCCCTCCAGGGCCGGATCCAGGCTGTCCGGGTCGGCCAGGTCGCCGTAGTGCAGTTCCACGTCCTGGGGCAGCCGGGCGATGCCGGGGTCGTCCTTCAGTACGAGGGCGCGGACCCTGGCTCCGGCCCGCAGCAGGTGGGTGGCGGCGTGCGGGCCGATGTTGCCGGTCGCCGCAGTGATCAGCACGGTGGGCTGTTCGGTCATGAAACGTTCTCTCCTCTGCTCATCGGTACTCGGTACTCGGCTTCTCGGTACTCGGCTTCTCGGTCTGACGTTCGAACCGCGGTCGGACGGCCTGACGGCGCGGAAGTCCCGCCACGGCCACCGCCAGCCCCACCGCTCCGAGGGCGGTGACCAGCCACAGGGCGGACCGGTAGCCCGCGGCCCGGTGCGCTGTCACCAACGCGCTGACCAGTGCGGGCACCAGGACGGCGGCGGTCTGCACCGCGGTCTGGTACAGCCCGGTGGCCATCGGCCGGTCCCCCGTCGGCACGCTGGTGACCGCCTGCACGTTCAGCGCCGCGAAGCTCAGGGCGAAACCGACCCCGACCAGCAGCATCGTCGGCAGCACGTCCGTGACGTACGCCGTCCCCGGGTGCAGGGCCCGCAGGTACAGGGCGCAGCCGACCGTCGGGCCCACGGCGCCCAGGGCGATCAGTCGTCGGGTGCCGAACCGGTGGATCAGCCGGCCGGAGACGGGAGCGATCACCACCAGGGGCAGGCACACCGGCAGGAAGGCGAGCGCGGTCCGCGACGGCGACCACCCCTCGACCGTCTGCAACTGGACCGTGGCCAGGAGCAGCAGGCCCAGGTACGAGCCGTTGAGCACGGCCGCGCCCAGCATCGACCGCGCCAGCGCCCCGTGGGCCAGGACGCGCGGCCTGAGCAGCGGGTCCGCGGCGGACCGCTCCACCAGCGCGAAGACGGCCGACAGAAGTACGGCGGCCAGGAACGCGCCGAGCGGCAGCGGGCTGGTCCAGCCTCGCTCCGGCACCATCACGATGCCGCCTGTCAGCGCTGCCACGGCGGCGATGAGACTGGCGGCGCCGGCCGCGTCGTAACGGCGGCGAGCCGCACCACGGGGTCCGTCGGCCGGTATCAGGCGCACGCCGAGCGCGAACAACAGCAGCACCACCGGGGCCGGGAACAGGAACACCGCCCGCCAGTTCGTCCCGGCCAGCAGGCCGGACACGACCAGGCCGCCGGCGAAGCCGCACGCCGCGACAAGCGTGTAGACCGAGACCGCCCGCTCGCGTTCCGGGCCCTCGCGGAACGTCGTGATGATGATGGCGAGCCCCGTCGGGGCGGTGAGCGCGGCGCAGAAGCCCTTGACCACCCGGGTGGCGATCAGAAGCGCGGCCCCGTCGGCCACTCCGCCCACCACGGACGCGGCGGCGAAGCCCAGCAGGGCGACCAGATAGACCCGTCGCCGGCCGAGCAGCTCCACCACCCGGCCGCCGAAGAGCAGCAGGGCACCGAATCCCAGCGCGAATCCGGTGACGAGACCCTGAAGCGTCGTCAGCGGCAGGTCCAGCGCCCGCCCGACCGAGGGCAGCGCCACGATCGTCATCGACACCTCGATCGAGTCGATGAGCATGTTGCCGGCCAGTACCAGCAGCAGGCCCCACCGGGCGGCGCCCCACTTCCGGGGCCCTGGAACGGCGGAGCCGGCCGACGCGCCCGGCGAGGGACTCATGCGCCGAGCAGGGTGCCACCGGTGGCGTCGAGGAAGGCGCCCGTCACCCAGCGGCCGTCGTCGGAGGCGAGGAAGGTCACCACGTCCGCCACGTCCTCAGGCTCTCCGACCCGGTTGAAGGCGGACATCCGCGCCATCTGCTCCACGGCCTCGGGTATGTCGAACACCGGGTTGCCGTTGCGGGTGATGCCCGGCGCGACGCTGTTGATGGTGATTCCCCGCGGCGCCAGGATCTTGGCGAAGTGGAGGGCGAGCTGTTCCACCGCTCCCTTGGTCATCGCGTAGGCGATCTCGTCGGGGTTGGCGAACCGCGTCAGCCCGGAGGAGATGTTGATGATCCGGCCTCCGGCGGCGAGGTTCGCCAGAGCGCGCCGGATGATGAAGAAGGGGGCCTTGGCGTTGACCGCGAACAGCGTGTCCACCTGCTCAGGGGTGATCTGGTCCAGCGATACACCGCCCGTCTGCCCGGCGTTGTTGACCAGGATGTCCAGATCGGTCGACCCGGTACGTTCCTTCAGCCCGGCCTCGAAGCCGAGGAACAGGTCGTGGACGTCGCCGGGCACCCCGAGTTCCGCCTGGAGGGCGAAGGCCCGGCCACCGTCCTTCTCGATGGACGCGACGACCTCCTCGGCCGCGTCCCGGTTGGCGGCGTAGTGCACGGCCACCAGGGCGCCCTCGGCGGCCAGTCGCACGGCGATCGCCCGGCCGATGCCCCGGCTCGCGCCTGTGACCAGCGCCGTCTTGTCAGTGAGCCTGCTCATGTCTCTGCCTCCGTGTTGTGCGTCGGTCACCACTGCGTGTGCCGGCCGGGTCCGGCCGTACGAACGGACTGCGTCGCCGCTGCTGTCGGCCACTTCGTCGGGCACCGGCGCCGGGGGCCCGAACCACCGCTCCAGCGCCGCTTCCGGACCCTGCGGCCCCGCCTCGGCAGCCCAGACCACGTGACCGTCCGGGCGCACCAGCACCACCTCCGCCCCCGGGTGCGGGTGCGGCCCGGCCGGGACCAGATCGACCCGGTCCAGCCAGGGGCCCGCGGCCCGGCGCAGCAGCGCGTGCCGGGCGGGGTCGCCCGAGGTGTCCAGGAGCAGGCCGCGGCCGGAGCGCAGCAGCGCCGCCGTCGTCGTGGCACCGCGATCGGTGATCAGCTCGGCTGGCATCAGACGGCCGCCGAGCAGCGGATGGCCGGCGGGGCCGACGTCGTAGCGGGTTTCGAGCCCGGAGATGGTCCCGGCCAGTCGGCGTCGAACCGGCTCGTACGCGGTCAGCTCGGCGAGGACGGACCGTACGGCCTCCACCTCGGGGCCGCCCAGCAGGACGGTCGTCTGTGCCTCGATGTCGGCCAGTACCCGCGCTCCGACGGCGTGCCGCTCGCGGTGATAGGAGTCCAGCAGGTTCTCCGGTGCCCGGCCGCGGACCACGGCGGCCAGCTTCCAGCCGAGGTTGACCGCGTCCTGCAGGCCCAGGTTGAGTGCCTGGCCGCCGACGGGCAGCTGCCGGTGGGCGGCGTCACCGGCGAGCAGGATCCGGCCCGCGCGGTAGCGGGCGGCCAGCCGGGAGGCGTCGCCGAAGGCGTTCAGCCACAGCGGGGTTCCGCCGCTGATGTCCTCTCCGGTGACGTGCCGCCACGCTTCGCACACCTCGGCGAACTCCGGTGCGCCGTGGCGGCCGGCGGGCTTGCGGCCGTAGACGTGCACCATCACCCGGGTCACGCCGTCGCCCCGCCGGGCGGCGATCGCGAGCCCGTTGGGGAGGCGCTGGAAGCGGCGGTCGGGGATCTCGATGCCGTTCACGTCCGCGCGGATCAGCTCCCGTACGGCGTCGTGGCCGGGAAAGTCGATGCCCGCCAGTCGACGCGCCGTGCTGCCCTCGCCGTCGCATCCGACCACGTACCGGGCGCGCAGCAGGACCGCTCCGCCGGGTCCGGCGGCTTCGGCCTCCACCATGTCCTGGCGCTCGGTCAGGCCGCGCACCTCGTGGCCGCGTCGGACGTCCGCGCCGAGGGAACCGGCCCACTGCCGCAGGATCGCCTCCGTCCGTGTCTGGGGTACCTTCCACTGGCCCGGACGAGGTCCGGGCAGGCTCAGGTCCAGGGGGATCCCGCCGAAGTGGCCCATGACGTCGTTCGGCAGCTCCCCGAAGCGGTCCAGCAGGCCGCGGCTGTCCAGCACTTCCATGGTGCGGGCGTGCAGGGTCGAGGCCCGGGACTCGGTGGTGGGCGCGTCGAGCCGCTCCAGTACGGTCACCCGCGCGCCGCCGAGCCGCAGTTCCCCGGCGAGCATCAGCCCGACGGGCCCCGCACCGACGACGATCACGTCGGTGTCCAGCGATGGGGCGCCCATGGTCAGCGCTTGTTCTCGGCGTAGTCCTTGGCGTGGCCCAGGGTGGCGCTGCTGTTGGTGCTCAGCGCGCCCCGGACGTACTCCCTGGCGTCGGAGACGGTGGCCTCGGGACCCAGGATCCCGGCGATGTTGGCCGTGTTGAGAACCACGGTGTGCTGCGAGGTCGCGGCGACGCCCCGTTCGTTCTCCGCGAAGGTCCAGATCCCGGTGTGCAGGGTCATCAGCGCGGGCAGGGTGACCTGCTTGTACGCGATCCGGTGGTGCGGGAAGGTCACGCGGTACGACTTGGTGGTGTGTGTGGAGCCGTCCTTGGCACGGGTGTCCATCTCCAGGGTCTGGAGCCCCGGAGTGTCCTCGGTGAGCCGGACGCGGGCCACGTGCGGCAGCCGCCGCTCCCACAGCCCGGCTTCGTCGATGAAGTCGTAGGCGTCCTTGGCAGAGCCGTCGATCTGCACGGTGTCCTCGAAGGAGAAGGTGAACTCCTCGGCCACGTGGGCGAGTTCGACGTTGGTCTGCAGCGAGGCGAGTTCGGAGCGCGAGTTGCGGTCGACGGCCTCGTCGATCCACCTCAGCCCCTCCGGGTCGTCGTCCACGGCCCGGTAGTCGTGCAGCAGCCGGACCCGGGAGGCGGTCTCGGACAGCGGCTCGATGATCCAGGTGCCGCCCATGGCGGCGACCGGTGGCGCGGAGACCTCCTGGCGGAAGGTGATGCGCAGCCGTTCCGGGTCGAGAGTCCGGCGGGACGTCCAGTTCTTGGCCTCCCCGTTGGCGGTGGCCCAGATCCGTATCCGCTCCTCGCCGGCGCCGCGCTCCAGGTGGTCGACGTAGATGGTGGGCGGGAAGATCCGCGGCCAGTTCCCGACCTCGGCGATCAGTCGGTAGACGGCGGTGGCGGGGGCCTCGACGGTGATCTCGTGCTCGACCTGACGCGTCGTCATGATGTCGTTGTCCTCCGAGTGGTCAGAAGTTGCCCAGGCCGCCGCAGACGTTGAGGGCCTGGGAGGTGATGGAGGAGGCGGTGTCGGAGGCCAGGTAGGCGACGAGGCCGGCGACCTCCTCGGGGGTCGAGTAGCGGCCGAGCGGGATCTTCGCCTGGAACTTCTCCAGGATCGCGTCCTCGGTGGTGTCGTAGGCCGCCGCGTAGCCCTGCCGCACCCGCTGGGCCATGGGCGTCTCGACGTAGCCGGGGCAGACGGCGTTGACGGTGATGCCGGTCGGCGCGAGTTCGTTGCCGAGCGCCTTGGTGAAGCCGACCACGCCGTGCTTGGACGCCGAGTAGGGCGCCCCCAGCACCACGCCCTGTTTGCCCGCGGTGGAGGCGATGTTGATGATGCGGCCCCAGTTCTTGCCGCGCATGCCGCCGGTGTTCAGGGCCTCCCGGGCCATCCGGAAGACGCTGTTGAGGTTGGTGTCGATGACCTCCTCCCACAGCTCGTCGGCGATGTCGGCGGTGACGCCGCCGCCACTGCGGCCCGCGTTGTTGACGAGGATGTCCACCGAGCCCCAGCGGTCGACGGCGGCCTGGACGAACGTGTGGACGCCGGAGCCGGACCGCACGTCCAGCGTGGTTCCGTCGGCCGTGTGACCCTGCTCGCGCAGCTGCTTGACGGTGGTGGTGACGTTCTCCGCGTTGCGGGCGCCGACGAAGACCCGGTGCCCCTGGGCGGCCAGGGTCCTGGCGACGGCCAGGCCTATGCCGCTGGTGGCTCCGGTGACGAGGGCGACTCGTTGGTCCTGCTGAGACATGACTTCTCCGGTGCGCGTCGGAAACGGTGGAAGGTGCCGCGTGCGCCCGGTGCCGGTGGTGCGACGCAGCCGTGGCCGGCATCGGACGGGTGGCGGCGGTCAGGCGGCGGTGGCGGCGAGCTGCGCGTTGACGACGTCCCGCAGCGCCCGCGGGGTGGCGGCGTCGGCGAGCGCCGACTCGTCCAGCGTGATGCCGTACTCCCGCTCGATGCGGCTGCCGGTCTCCAGCAGAGCCAGCGATTCGTAGCCCAGGTTGTCGAAGGTGAGGTCGAGGATGTCGCCGTCGAGGTCGACGCTCTCGTCGGCGCCGGCGCTCTCCAGCAGGATCCGCTTCAGGTCGTCCAGGGTGAACTGCACGGTGGGTGACTCCGTTTCCGTTGCTTACGGGCGGTGTGGGCGTGCTTCGGGGAGGAGCGGAACGTGTGTCGGTGTCAGGCGGCGGCCCGGACGACCATCGCCGAGTTGAAACCACCGTGGCCGCGTGCCAGCACCAGGGCGGCGCGCACGTCGGCGGGCCGCGGGGCGCCCGTCACCAGGTCGAGCTGGTAGTCGGCGACCGGCTCGACGTTGACCGTGGGCGGTATCAGGCCCTCGGCGATGGCCAGGACAGCCATCGCCAGGTCCAGCGGGGCCGCTCCGGAGTACAACCGTCCGGTCATCGTCTTGGGCGCGGTGACGGGGACGCCCCGCGGACCGAAGACGGCCGTGATCGCCTCGGCCTCGGCGCGGTCCTCCTCGGGCAGCGCCGCCGCGTCCGCGAACACCACGTCGATGTCGCGGGCCTCGGCACCGGCGTCGGCCAGCGCCAGTTCGACGGCCCGGCGCAGGCCGCGTTCACGGCCGCTGCCCGGCCTGGGGTCGAAGGTGGATCCGTAGCCGGCGATCTCACCGTAGGGCCGCGCGTCGCGCCGCCGCGCCGCCGCGGCATCCTCGACGACGAGGATGGCGCCGCCCTCACCGGCCACATGACCGCGCGCCGCCGCGTCGAACGGCAGATACGCGCGCCCGGGGTCGTCGCTGCCGCTCAGCCGTCCACCGGCCAGCTGGGCCACCCATCCCCAGGGGCAGACCGAGGCGTCGACGCTGCCGGAGACGATCAGCGGGGTCCCCTTGCGGATCTGCCGTCGGGCCTGTGCGACCGCGTCCAGGCCACCGGCCTGGTCGCTGACCACCACCCCGCTCGGCCCCTTCATCCCGTTGCGGATGGAGATCTGGCCGCTGTTGACGGCGTAGAACCAGGCGAAGGACTGGTAGGCGCTGACGTACTGGCTGCCCTTGCTCCACAGCTGTCGCAGCTCGTTCTGTCCGAACTCGAAGCCGCCCGACGAACTGGCCGTGACGACACCCATGTCGTACTCGGGCAGTTCCTCGGGCCGTACTCCGGCGTCCGCGAGAGCCCAGTCCGTGGCCACCAGGGCGAGCCTGGTCATCCGGTCGGTCTGCGGCAGCAGGCGGCTGGGCAGGTGCTCCTCGGCGGCGAACCCCGGCACCTCACCGGCGAGCCGCGCCGGGTAGCCCGACGGGTCGAACCGGCTGATGCGGCCGATCCCGCTCTCGCCCCTGAGCATGGCCGACCAGCACTCCTTGAGCCCCAGCCCGTTGGGCGAGGCGACGCCCAGCCCGGTGATCACCGCCGGCTCGCTCATGCCGCCCTCCGGTCCGGACGGGCGAGGACCATCGCGGTCTGGAACCCGCCGAAGCCGCTGCCGACGGTCAGGACCGCGTCCGTGAGCTGGTCCCGGGCGGTCAGCGGTACGTAGTCCAGGTCGCACTCGGGATCGGCGGTGTGCAGGTTCGCCGTGGGTGGCACCAGGTCGTGCTCGATGGCCAGGGCCGACGCCGCGATCTCGATGGAGCCGATCGCGCCGAGCGAGTGGCCGACCATCGACTTGATGGAGCTGACCGGTGTCCGGTAGGCGTGCTGGCCCAGGCTCCGTTTGAACGCGGCCGTCTCGTGCCGGTCGTTCTGCTTGGTGCCCGAACCGTGTGCGTTGATGTAGTCGATCTCCTCCGGGTTCATCCGCGCCTCGTCCAGCGCGACCCGAACGGCCTCGGCCATCTCCGCACCGTCGGGCCTCAGCCCGGTCATGTGGAAGGCGTTGCAGCGTGAGGCGTAGCCGGCGATCTCGGCGTAGATGTGCGCGTCGCGCCGTTTCGCACTCTGAAGCTCCTCCAGGACGAACACCGCGGCGCCTTCGCCCAGTACGAAGCCGTTGCGTGTTCCGTCGAAGGGGCGGGAGGCGTGCTCGGGATCATCGTTGCGCGGGGTCGTGGCCTTGATCGCGTCGAAGCACGCCATCGTGATGGGCGAGATCGGGGCGTCCGTCGCTCCGGCGATCACGATGTCGGCGGAACCCTCCCGGAGCAGTTCCACCGCGTGGCCGACGGAGTCCAGGCCCGAGGTGCACCCGGTGGAGACCACCGCGCTCGGCCCTTCGGCGCCCACCGCCCAGGCCACCTCCGCCGCGAACGAGCTGGGCACGAAGTGGTCGTACAGGTGGGGTACGGCGTACTCGTGGTCGACGAGATGGAGGCGACCGCCGTCGCTCACCACCCGGTACTCCTGGTCCAGCCCCATGGTGGCGCCCACCGCGCTGCCGATGGTGACCCCGATCCGGTGCGGGTCCTGCTCCTGCGGCTCAAGACCGCTGTCGGCCACCGCCTCCCGCGCGGCCACGACGGCCAGTTGGGCCGCCCGGTCCATGCGGCGCGTCTCCTGCGGGGTCAGCCCGTGCGCCGCGGGATCGAAGTCGATCTCCGCCGCGACCCGGGAGCGGAACTGGGACGAGTCGAAGAAGGTGATGCCCCGGGTCGCCGTACGACCCTCGCTGATCAGGTTCCAGAAGTTCTTCACGCCGATGCCGCCTGGCGCGACGACACCGATTCCGGTGATGACCACCCGACGCCCCGTCACGCCGACGCCTCCCAGCGGTAGAAACGCGTCGCCATGGCGTCGGCGGGCGAGCGCCAGGTGGCCGGGTCGTACGCCTCGATGTAGGGCTTGAGGTCCTCGCTGATCCCGACGAAGCGCGGGTCCGGCTTGGCGTCCTCGATGCGCCGACCGCCGTCGTCGGAGGCGAAGTCCTGGAGGTGGAAGTACAGACCGCGGTACGAGAACAGCTGACGGCGGCGGGTGCCCATCAGGTGCGGCATCTCCGTCTCGTCGAACGCGCCGAAGATACGGGCGACATCGTCACTCGCCCCGGGCTCCATCCGGGCCACGATGAGTGTGCTGTGCATGATCTCTCCTCACAACCAGTGGGGTGTTCGTCGAAGAGCCGGACGACGGGCTGGCCGTCGTACAACCGGATGCGCGGTTCTGTGGGCAGGGGATCGGCGGGCACGGGGTCAGTGGGCAGGGCCGAACCAGCGCTCCAGAGCCATCGGCAGATCGCTGTGGCTGCCGGGCGCGGCCCAGGCGACGTACCCGTCGGGCCGCACCAGGACGGCGGAGCTGCCGGCCAGCCGCTCCTGCCCGGCCGTCCCCCGGGGTGCCGCGGTCACGATGTCCACCCGGTCCCGCCAGGCGGCCGTCCGGCGGCGCAGTACGGCGTTGTCCGCCAGGTCCAGGAGCACGCCCCGCCCCGCGTGCAGGGCCCGCGTGCTGCTGGTCTCGATCCCGTCGCCCACCAGGTCCACGTGCGGCATACGCCGTCCGAGCAGGGCGCTGACGCCGCCTCCCACGCCGTACCGGATCTCCAGGCCGCTGACCATGCCGGCCAGGTGACGGCCCACCTCCGGATAGCGGATGAGTTCGTTCACGACGTCACGCAGAGGCTGTATCTCGGGACCGCTGAGGAACAGCAGCCCCTGCGCCTGGGTGTTCAGCAGCAGCCGCTCGCCGACCGGGTGGCGCTCGGCGTGGTAGGTGTCGAGCAGGCTCTCCGGCGCCCTGCCCCGGACAACGGCGGCCAGCTTCCAGCCGAGGTTGGCCGCGTCCTGGATGCTGGTGTTCATGCCCTGCCCGCCGGCCGGCAGGTGGATGTGTGCGGCATCGCCGGCGAGCAGGACCCGGCCCCGCCGGTACTCGGTGACCTGACGGGTCGCGTCACCGAAGGAGCTCACCCACACCGGTTCGCCGTGCGAGATGTCGTCGCCCGTCAACCGCTTCCAGGCGGCGGCCACTTCGTCGTACTCGGGTGGAGTCGTACGCCGCCGCGGCGGGGTGCCGCGCTCACAGACGATCAGCCGGGTGATCCCGCCCGGCAGCGGACCGATCATGATCATGCCGCCGGGCAGGGTCTCACCGATCATCTGCGGTTCGAGGTCGAGGCCCTTGACGTCGGCGAGGAACATCTCCATCGTCGCCGCCGTGCCCGGGAAGTCGAAACCCGAGGACTTGCGCACCAGGCTGCGCCCGCCGTCACACCCCACCAGATACGGGGCGGTCAGCCGCTGAGCGCCCGCCGGCCCGCGTACCTCCACCGCGACCGCGTGGCCCTCGTCCGCCAGCGCTGTGACCTCATGGCCACGCCGGATGTCGGCCCCGAGGCTCGTGGCCCACTCCTCCAGCACCGTTTCGGTCTGTGACTGGGGCACCGTCTTGGCTGCCTGGTGGGCACCGTCGAGCAGACCGAAATCGACCGGCAGGCCGCCGAAATGGCCCTGGTTGCTGATCTCGATCTCCCCGAACCGGGACAGCAGTCCCCGTTGGTCGAAGACCTCCATGGTGCGTGCGGTGAAGCCCAGGCCGCGGGACTCACCCGTGCGGTGGTCGAGACGCTCCAGGACGATGACGTCGACACCGGCCAGGCGCAGCTCTCCGGCCAGCATCATGCCCGCCGGTCCCGCGCCCACGACTATCACTTCGGCGTCCATGTGCCTCTCCTTGGTCATAGTCCTGCTCCCTCGGAGTTTCTTCGGGTTTTCCGGCGTCACATGCCGACCGGCTGGAATTCTTCGACCGGTGATCCATCAATTTCCCGTCGCGCATTTCCGGCGGGGTTTCAATATCATCTGCCGGCGACCCTCGGGCGTCAATATCCCCATTTACAAATGACTGTGAGGCTGCGTCCAAGAATGCAAAGTGGCGATGGGCAGGCCGCACCCCTGATCGAGGGAGGTAAGAGTTTGTCAGATGAATGCAAAGTCTGTGGCGCGCCATGAAGTCGCATGCCAGGATCGTGAGCCGGATTTATTCAGCAACCCTCAGGCAGGTCAACAAAATAAACACACTCTCTTAACCGTAGAGTAACCCCAAAGAAACGAACGCGCGCCAGTGCACTCCGCGCGAGTCAGGACCTGGTTACTGCACCAAATTTCGCTATCGCTCATGACGGGGGAATCGACCATGCGCATACTTCTCGCCGACAGCGACGTCACTCTGGCCGACTGCGTGTCCAACGGCCTGCGCCGCCAGGGGCACGAGGTCCATCATGTGGCGACGGGGAACGAGGCGTTGCGGGCGTATCAGCAGGCCGACGTCATCCTCCTCGATCTCATGATCCCCGGCCTCAACGGCCTACAGCTGTGCCGGGACATCCGGGGCGCCTCCGATGTGCCCGTCGTGGCTCTCAGCGGTGACCACGCCGAGACGACCAGGGTGCTGGCCCTGCGCGCGGGAGCCGACGACTGCCTCGACAAGCCGTACGGGTTCCGGGAACTCGTCGCCCGTGTCGAAGCGGTCGCGCGCCGCGCCCGTACCGCGTGGCCGGACACGTCGCCCCCTCTTGCCGGGGATCTGCTGCGTATCGACCCCGTCATCCGGGAAGCTCGCATCGGCGACCGGCGGCTCTACCTGACCGAGAAGGAGTTCGGCCTGCTACGGCTGCTGGTGGCACGTGCCGACACCGTCGTCCCGCGCGAGGAGATCATGGCAAGGGTCTGGGGCGACACCTGGAACAAACGGAGCCGCACCGTGGACACCCATGTCAGCAGCCTGCGTCGCAAGCTGGGGCACGAGGAGTGGATCACCACGGTCCGCGGCGTGGGATTCCGGTTCACGCTGCGCCGTCAACCACCCTCGGCCGGCGCCCTGGAACAGGCGACCAGGCATCCCGGCGACCACCGTACGAGGCGCTCGCGCGCCACCGGACCGCTGACGGCGATTGGCCGCACCGCCTGACGGCACGGCCGTCGGGCATCGGGCATCGGGCATCGGGCATCGGCCGCCGGCCGGATCAGACGCGAAAGGCGATCACGAGTCCATGCGCACCGCGCTCGCCCACACCTTCCGCTCCCTGTCCGTACGCAACTTCAGGCTCTTCGCCGCCGGGCAGGTCGTGTCCGTGACGGGCACCTGGATGATGATCACCGCTCAGGACTGGCTGGTTCTCTCCCTGACCGACGACTCGGGCACCGCCCTGGGACTCGTCACCGCGTTGCAGTTCACGCCCCTCCTGCTGCTCACGTTGTACGGGGGGCGGCTCGCTGACCGGTACGACAAACGCACCCTGCTGGTCGGAGCCAATCTGGTGTCCGGTGTGCTTGCCCTGCTGCTGGCACTGGCGGCGCTCACCGGCACCGTCCGGTTGACACACCTCTACGTCGCCGCCCTGGGCATCGGCATGGTGAACGCGGTGGAGATTCCGACTCGGATGTCGTTCGTCAGCGAGCTGGTGGGACCGAAGCTACTGCCCAACGCCTCCGCGCTCAGCACCGCCTACTTCAGCATCGCCCGCGTGATGGGTCCCGCCGTCTCCGGAGCGCTCATCGCCTGGCTCGGCGCCGGATCGGTCATGCTGCTCAACGGATTCAGCTATCTGGCGACCGTGGCCGGCCTGTTCATGATGCGGCCGGGCGAGCTGCACCGCGTCCCGGCAGGCCATGGTTCGTCCCGCATCGTCGACGGCCTGCGGTACGTGGCGTCCCGGCGGGATCTGACACTGCCGCTGGCGCTGGTGGCGGTCGTCGGGCTGTTCGGACTGAACTTCCAGGTCACCCTGCCGCTGATCGCCAGGACAGTGTTCGGCGCCGATGCCGCCTCCTTCGGGCTGCTGACCACGGCCCTCGCCTCGGGTTCGCTCCTGGCCGCGTTCGTCACCACGGCCCGTCGCAGCAGGCCGTCCAGCAGCCTGGTGACGGGATCCGCGCTCCTGCTCGGCCTGGTGGAGGTGATCGCCGGGTGGGCGCCGACGTTCGTGGCCGCCATGGTGTCGCTGTTCCTGACGGGCCTGGCGTCCACGTACTTCGCCCAGGCCGCCAATCACCGCATCCAGCTCGGCAGCCGTCCGGAGTACCGGGGCCGGGTGATGGCCCTGTACACGCTGATCCTCCAGGGAACCACTCCGCTGGGCTCGTTGCTGGTGGGCGGAGTCTCCGGAGCGCTGGGTGCCCGCTCGGGCCTGTGGCTCGGCGGACTGGTGTCGATGGCGGCGGGGGCGGTGGCCATGGCGGCCGACCGCCGGCGTCCCGACGGAGATCCGCCCCGGGGCGGCACTCCCGCCGACGCTGACGTAGCCGACGTACTGGACAAGCAGTGACGTGACCAGGGCCTGTCCGGCGGATCAGGCCCTAGACAAGCAGCAGGGACTTGCCGAGGGTGGTGCGCCGGGCCAGGGAGGTGTGGGCCTCCCTCGCCCCCTCCAACGGGTAGGTCGCGCCGACGACCGGACGGATCCGGCCCTGCGCGGCCAACGTGAGTGCCTCCGTGAGCAGTTCTCGCACAGTGGCCTGATCGGGCGACCCGGCCTTCAGAAGGTTGGTCACCCGCACCCGTCGTTGTTCCGCCGCCCCCGGACCGATGTGGGCGAACTCCCCGCTGGAGGTGCCATAGGTGATGAACCGACCGCCGTCGGCCACCGCCCCGAAAGCCGCCTCACCGAGTTCTCCTCCCGCACCGTCGAAGGCCAGGTCGACGCCCGCCCCGCCGGCCGCTTCGCGCACCCGGTGCTGCCATCCCCGCTCCGAGTAGTCGACCGCGGCCTCCGCGCCCAGTTCACGGGCCAGCGCGAGTTTGCGCGCGCCCCGGGCCGCCGCGACGACGCGTGCGCCGGCGTCACGCGCCAGCTGCACCAGCAACGAGCCCGCTCCGCCGGCCGCCGCTGTCACCAGGACCCACTCTCCCCTGCTGATCTTCGCTTCCCGGGTGAGGATCAGGGCGGTGACTCCGTCGTGGAGTAAGGCGGCCGCCTCGGCGGAGCCCAACGGTTCGGGGACCTCGACCACCACCTCCGAGGCAGCGACGATCTGCTCGGCGTAGCCGCTGGTCGCGCGGGCGACCACATGGCGTCCGACCCAGTCAGGATCCACGCCCTCTCCCACGGACAGCACCCGACCCGCTCCGCCCCCACCTGGGACGTAGGGCAGCCGGAGGGGGAAGAACTCCTTTCCCCAGCCGCCTCGCAGCAGCGTGTCGAGATAGATGACGTCGGCGGCGGCCAGCCGCACCACGACCTGTCCCGGACCGGCGACCGGATCGGGAATCTCCTCGGGGACCAGTACCTCGGGCCCACCGAACTCCCGCACCTGGATCGCGCGCATCGGACCACATCCCTGTCTGGACCTGCATCGTGTACACAACGTAGAACCTCAAGCGAAGTTGAGGTCAAGTCGGCCTCAACGGGAACCAGGCATACGGGTGGGCAGCGTCTCCGGGCCCTGGTCCATCTTCCGCAGCTCCTCACGGTGGCGGGCCAGCAGCGCCGGCTCGGCGAAGAGGGAGGCGCCGACGGGGGTGGTGGACTCGTGGAACCGCACCGCGTGCCGGGCGATCTCGGCCAGCCGCTCCTGCACGGGCCGGGCCTCGGGGACGGCGGTGTACTCGGCGAGCAGCGGCAGGATCCGGGGCAGCCGCTCGTGCAGCACCCGGACGAAGATCTCTTCCTTGCTGCCGAAGTGCTTGTAGAGCGCCGCCTCCGAGCAGCCCGCGGCCCGCGCGATCTCCTTGGTGGAGAGGACTGAGGCGCGGCCACGAGCGGGTCCTTCCGGGCTTGACGGGGCGGAAGACAGAGCCTCACCCTAGGGGTGAGTGAACACTTACCCACCTCCGTGAGGGTCCTGCCCGAGGAGCGCAGACATGAGGATCGCCGTCTTCGGTGCCACCGGCGGAACCGGTCGGCACCTGGTCCGGCAGGCCCTGGAGACCGGCCACGAGGTCCGCGCCCTCGTCCGCGACCCTGCCAGGCTGCCGACCCCGCGTCCCGCCGGGCTGGAGGTCGTCACGGTCACCGACATGACCGACCCCGCCGCCCTGAGCCCGCACCTCGGCGACCGCGACGCCGTCCTCTCCGCACTCGGCACCACCACCAGGACGGCCGGCTTCGTCGCCCCCGCCGTCCATGCCGTCCTCACCGCCATGGCGGAGAACCACGTACGCCGTCTCCTCGTCGTCAGCGCCGCCCCGGTCGGGCCCGTCCCCGAGGGCGAGAGCCTCGCCTATCGCGCCCTCCTGCACCCCCTCGTCAGCCGCGTCTTCCGGAACATCTACGCCGACCTCGGCGAGATGGAGCGTCTTGTCGGTGCCAGCGCCAGTGACTGGACCGTGGTGCGACCACCCCGCCTCCTGGACAGGCCAGGCACCGGCCGCTACCGCGCCGATCCCGCCGGAAACGTGCGCGGCGGGCGTTCCATCGCCCGCGCCGACCTCGCCCACGCCATGCTCCGAATGCTCACCGACCCGGCGACCGTCAAACAGACCATCGGCGTCGCCGACTGACATCACGGCCGACCGCCCCGCCTCCCGATCGCGACGTCGTTCCGGCACAGACGTGGCGGGACCCAAGACCCAGCGGTGGACAGCGGACGCTCGGCGTAAGCGTCAGAAACAAGCCGAGGCGTCCCGTCGACGAAACCGCCGGGCGCGGGCACCGGTGGTCACGGCACGCTCCCCAAGGGCAGTTTCACCCCGAAGTACGTGACCTTCACCGACGGGTTCCTCGGCGACCCGATCCGCGCCGACGTCTCCTGACCCGCCTGGAGGC
This sequence comes from Streptomyces sp. NPDC002156, assembly GCF_053593675.1. Lineage (NCBI taxonomy): Bacteria > Bacillati > Actinomycetota > Actinomycetes > Kitasatosporales > Streptomycetaceae > Streptomyces > Streptomyces sp. NPDC002156. The sequence continues at coordinate 96,752 of NZ_JBSFDA010000016.1, forward strand.
GGAGGAGCGCAGCCGTCGCGTTGACATGGATCCTCGCCGGACGTTCACTGGCAGCACGGCGCGGCGCCGGGCGGAAGGGGGCCGCTCCGGATCACCCACCAAGGCTTTCGCCTCACCGTGCTCGGCCGGGTCACCGCGGGCAGGTGACCACAGCGCCGATGCAGGACCGACCGGGTCTCCGGGAGCCTGGAACAGGCCGTCGGGAAGACCGAGGACGCCTTCGGGCGCAACGGAAGCGGCACCTACAGATGTACGACCAGACACGCGCCCAGCAGTCTTCCGACCAGCCTCCCGGCCGCTCCCAGCGCCGGACCAGCGGCCCTGAGCCGCTGCTCGGGGCAAATGAGCGGGACGAAATCGTGCGGCGGCTCGGGCGAGCCATCAACCACTTCGCCGACACCCCGCGTGAGGCGTTGGCAGAGGCCGAAGGTGCCTACGACGACGCCGTCGCCCAGCTCGTGAACGCCCTCGCGGAACGGCGTCGTCTTCTCCACGAGGGCTGGCAGGGGCACGATCCCGAGACGCAGTCCGACGAACTCCGGCTCTCGCTCCGGCAGTACCGGGAGATCACCCAGCGGCTGCTCCACCTCTAGGGCCTGCGCAGGGCGCCTGCGCAGGTCCTTGACTACCCTTGCCTTTAAGTTCCCTTTGCGTGGCAATATCGCACAAAAGTTCTAAGGAACGGGACATGGGTACCGTTGTCGGCCTGCCAGCCGTAAAGCGAAGGTCTCTCGCCGTCACTGTCGCCGTTGCCGTGGGTCTCGGGCTCGTCGGGGCCTGTGGGGGCGGGGGCAGCGGTAGTGGCGGCGGCGGTGGTGATCGGATCACCGTCGGGGTTCTGCTTCCCGGTGGCGGGGCCTCGCGGTTCGGGCAGTTCGACAAGCCCCTTATCGAGGAGAGGCTCAAGGAGCTCTGTCCTGACTGTCCTGCCGCCAATGTCGCCGCCACACCCGATCCCCAGGTTCAGCAGCAGCAGTTCGAGGCCATGATCACCCGGGGTGTCGATGTGGTCATCCTCGCCGCCGTCGATCCCCAGCTGATGCGTCCGTCCGTCGAGTCCGCCCATCGGGCCGGGATTCCCGTCGTCGCCTACGACCGGCTCGCGCAGGGGCCGATCTCCGGGTACGTCACCTTCGACGGGGAGGAGGTCGGGCGGCTTCAGGCCGAGGCTCTGCTCACCGCCATGGCGGCCGACGGCGGTGAGGGGCGGCGCATCGTCATGATGAACGGGGCCACCACCGACCCCAACGCCGGGTGGTACAAGGAAGGCGCGCTCAAGGTCCTCAAAGGCAAGGTGACCATCGCGAAGTCCTACGACACCGTCAGGTGGCGGCCCGAGAACGCCTACGTCAACATGACCGGCGCCATCGCCGCCCTCGGTGCCGAGAACATCGACGGTGTCCTCTCCGCCAACGACAGCATGGCCGGTGCCGTCGTCTCCGCCTTCAACGCCGCCAAGGTCAGGCCGCTGCCGCCCATCACCGGGCAGGACGCCGATCTGCTGGCCGTACGGCGGATCGTCAAGGGCGATCAGTACATGACCATCTACAAGCCCTTCAAGCGCGCGACCGACGCCACCGTCCAGATGGCCGTCGCCCTCGGGCGCGGTGAGGAGGTCGGGGCCATCGCCACCGGCACCGTCGACAGTCCGACCACCAAGGACGTGCCCGCGGTTCTGCTGCCGTCCGTCTCGGTGACTGTCGGCAATATCGGGGAGACGCTGGTCAAGGACGGTATGTACACCGTCGACCAGATCTGTACGCCTGCTCTCCGGTCCGCCTGCGATCGGGCCGGCCTCACCTGACGCACATCCCCACAGCGCCCACGGGAAGGAGGTGGCTCGTGCCCGGTCAGCCTCTGCTGGCGTTGCGCGGTGTCTCCAAGCGGTTCGCCGCCGTACAGGCGCTGGTCGACATCGAGCTGGAGGTCAGGGCCGGGGAGGTGGTCGCCCTCGTCGGGGACAACGCCGCCGGCAAGTCCACCCTGGTGAAGGTGATCTCCGGGGTCGGGCCCCCGGACAAGGGGGTCATCGAGTGGGAGGGGAGTCCTGTACAGATCAAGCATCCCCAGGACGCCAGCGTGCTCGGGATCGCCACCGTCTATCAGGACCTCGCCATGTGCGAGAACCTCGACGTCGTCGCCAACCTCTTCCTCGGGCGGGAGATCCACCGCTTCGGTGTTCTCGACGAGGTGGAGATGGAACGGCGTACCCGCGAGCTGCTGCACACCCTCTCCATCCGGATCCCCGATGTGCGGGTGCCGCTCGCCAGTCTCTCCGGCGGACAGCGGCAGGTCGTCGCGATCACCCGGTCCTTCCTCGGCTCGCCCCGGCTGCTGCTGCTCGACGAACCCACCGCCTCCCTGGGCATCCAGCAGACCAACCAGCTTCTCGACCTGATCGAGGAGCTGCGCGACCAGGGGCTCGGGGTGCTGCTCATCAGCCACAACATGAGTGACATCAAGGCCGTCGCCGACCGGGTCGCCGTGCTGCGCCTCGGCCGCAACAACGGTCTCTTCGACGTGAACACGACCTCCCAGGAGCAGATCATCTCCTCCATCACCGGCGCGGCCGACCATGCCGTCGCCCACCGGCCGCACCCGGAAGAGGGGTGGCCGTGAAGACCAACGTCAGCGTGGCCGTGAAGGGGCGGGTCTCGGCGTACGCCGGTGCCGTGCGTCGGAGGGTTCGTGAAGGCGGCCTCGGGCCCGCGCCCGTGCTGCTCGCCCTCGCCGTCACCTGGGTGGTCTTCCAGAGTCTCAACGACAAGTTCCTCTCGCCGCGCAATCTGTCCGTCCTCAGCGTCGACATCGTCGGGACCGGCATGGTCGCCGTGGGCATCGTGTTCGTGCTGCTGATCGGTGAGATCGATCTGTCCGTCGGGTCGCTCGCCGGGCTGGCCGGCGCCGTGTTCGCCGCGCTGAACGTCAACCTCGGTATGACGGAATGGCTCGCCGTGCTCATCGCCGTCATCTGCGGTACGGCCATCGGGGCGCTCCACGGGTTCCTGTTCGCCAAGTTCGGCGTACCCGCGTTCGTCGTCACCCTCGCCGGGCTGCTGGCCTGGAGCGGTCTGATGATCTACCTGCTCGGGCCCGACAGCTCCATCCACTTCAGCGAGGACGGGCTGGTCGCCACGCTGACCAGCCGCTACTACAGCGCCCCCGGCTTCACCTACGGTCTCGCGGCGGTCTGTACGGCCGCCTATCTGTTCTTCTCCCTGCGCGAACGCGGGCGGCGCGCCGGTGCCGGGATGCCGTGCCGGCCGGTGGGCGAGATCTGGGTACGTACCGTGCTGCTGGCGATCGTCGCGTTCACGACCGTCGCCGTGCTCGGGAACTTCGAGGGGCTGCCGCTGGCGCTGCTGATCTTCCTCGGGTTCATCGTCGCCTCGGACCTGCTGTTGCGCCGTACGCCCTACGGACGGCAGGTGCTCGCGCTGGGCGGCGGGGTGGAGGCGGCCCGGCGAGCCGGTGTCGATGTGACGCGCGTACGGGTCTCGGTGTTCATGGTGGCGGGGACGCTCGCGGCGGTCGGCGGGCTGTTCGTCGCGTCGCGGTTCACCTCGGCGAGCCAGGTCTCGGGGTCCGGCATGCTGCTGATCAACGCGGTCGCCGCCGCCGTCATCGGCGGGACCAGTCTGTTCGGGGGGCGGGGCTCGACGTGGTCGGCGCTGCTGGGGGTGCTCATCATCCAGTCGATCGCCTCGGGCATGGCGTTGCTGGGCGTGCAGACCGCCCTTCAGTTCATGATCACGGGTGGAGTGCTGATCACCGCTGTCATCTTCGACTCCCTGGCTCGCCGGACGGCCGCCTCGCGGGTACGGGCCTGAGGGCAGGGGAACAGCGCGGTCACGGTTCCTCTCCCCACGCCCCCGCGTGCGGGCCGAACCTGTTCTCGTTCTCGTACGCCGCCATCCGGGCGTTCCTTGCGTCGGCCTCCGGCCCGTCCGGCAGGTGGTAGACCTCGCCCGCGCTCGCGGATCCGGCCTGCACCCGGGTGGCCGTGGTGAGCCGTCGGTGTACGTACCGGGTCAGGGCGTCCGGGATGCCGTCCGGTGTCGCGCCCGCCAGACAGTCGCCCAGTACCGCCGCGTCCATGATCGCCTGGGCCGCGCCCTGGGCCTGGAACGGGACCATCGCGTGGGCGCTGTCGCCGAGGAGGGTCACCCGGCCCAGGTGCCAGCGGGTGAGCGGGGTGCGGGTGTGGATGGCGTAGCGGAACACCTGGCCGGCGCGTTCCAGGGCCGTGAGCAGCCGGGGGTCCCAGCCGGCGAACTCGCGGAGCTGCTCCCCCGGTTCGGCCTTGGCCGTCCACGACTCCGTCCACTCCGCCCATGACTCGGGTGCCGTCTTCGCCGTGAACACGGCGACCAGGTTGAGGAGTTCGCCGCCGCGGACCCAGTAGTGGACGACGTGCCGGCCCGGGCCGAGCCAGCCCGCGTACTCCGGCAGGTCCAGGTCGGCCACCTCGGCGGCCGGGAGCAGTGCGCGGTAGGCGGCGGTGCCGGAGAAGACGGCCTCGTCGGCGCCGAAGAGCCACTGGCGGGCCGAGGAGCGCACCCCGTCGGCGGCGACGACCAGGTCGGCGGCCAGGCGCTCGCCGTCGGCAGTCGTGACGTACGCCTGCCTGTCGTCCTGGTCGATGCCGACGACCTCCGTGTCCAGGCGGACCGACCCGGGCGGGACCCGATCGGCCAACGCCCGGTGCAGGTCGGCCCGGTGGACCTGCAAGTAGGGCGCCCCGAACTCGGCCTCCGCCTCGGTCCCGATGACGTACCGGCAGATCTCGGTGCCGTCGGACCAGGTGTGGAAGGTCAGCCGGGCGGGGCGCGCGGCGCGGGCGGCGACGGTGTCGAGCAGGCCCAGGCGGCGCAGTACGCGGGTGGCGTTGGGCGCGAGCTGGATCCCGGCACCGATCTCGGTGAAGCGGCGCGTCCGCTCGACGAGCGTGACGTCGTACCCGGCCGCGCGCAGACTCAGCGTGGCGGCCAGCCCGCCGATACCGGCCCCTACGACGATCGCCTTCACGCCCACTCCCCTCAGCAACCCGACCCGGCGAAGCACCCGGCCCTATCTTTCCTCGCCCCCGCCGCCCCTACCCGTCCCTCCCCCAGAGGGGGGACCCCCACTGGGGGCTGCGCCCCCAGACCCGGGACAAACCCGGCGTGCAGCTGCCGCTTCCCTCCGCACCGCCCCACAACGCCGTGGGGGCCCCGGCCCACCCCCCC
>NZ_JBSFDA010000017.1:0-96837 GCF_053593675.1 Streptomyces sp. NPDC002156
GGCTAAAAGACCAACCCCGGCCCGCGTTCGAGGACGAGGGCCACCCCCAGCCCGTCCGGCGTTTGAGGACAAGGCCCGTTCAGGCCGAAAGGGGGGTCTGGGGGCGCAGCCCCCAGAAGGATGGGACGGGTAGGGGCGGCGGGGGCGAAAACCCTTACCGCCCGCACCCGCACCTCACCCAGGGATGACAACCGTACGCAACTCCCCATCCCCCAGATGCAACATCCCCTTGCCCGGCGCGACCTGCCCACCCACCATGCTCCGGTTGATGCGCAACCCGATCAGATCCCCGCTCGACGACTCCTGCGGAGACAGCAGAATCCCCCGCCGCCCCTTCTTCGCATCGACCTGCCAGCCACTGAACCCGCTGCAGACGTCCTCCTCGTCACCAGCAATGACCAGCCCAAGACCCCGCTCCGCGCCGCGCGACACGATCTTCTTCATCTGGCTCGCCGCGTCGCAGTCCTCCAGGATCTCCCCGTCGTCGATGAGGACCACGATCGGCTCCTCCAGCGACGCCTGGTCGATGATCTCCTCGAAGTCGTCCTCGTCGATGTCGTCGCCGGTGTACATCTTCAACACGCCATCCGTACCGTCCAGTTGACGGAGCGGCGACTGACGCGGCGCAGCGATGACCAGACGTACACCCTGCGACAGATACGACTGCGCGAAGTTCATCAGCACCGTCGAGCGGCCCGACTTCGCCGGACCCGCGATGACGAACGTAGGCACGCCCGCCGCGAGATCGGGCCCGAAGCCCGTGATGTCGTCGCCGCCGATGCCCACGAGGCCCCACAGGCGGGAGCCTGACGTCTCCGGGTCGCGCATGCCCCACGCGTCCGCGAACGAGATCCGCGACGGCAGGCTGTCGACGCGGAACGGGCGCCGGGAGCGCGGGACTTGGGCGTCCCGGGTCGCAGCCGCCTCGCCGATTGCTGTGATCGCCGCCGCCTGGCCCTGCCCCGTCGTGTCCTCCGACAGCAACGCGAACTGGGTCTCGATACCGGACTCGTTCTTGTAGCCACGGCCCGGCGGAATCTCCTCCGGAACCTTGCGGTGCGGGATACCGAGCGTCGAGAAGTCGCTGCGGTCGGCGAGCCGCAGCCCGTACTTGTCCTCGGTGAGAGTCGCGATCCGGCCGACGAGCAGTGTGCGGTCACCGGTCAGGACCAGGTGGATACCTACGCTCGCACCCTCACGCATCATCGTCGTCAACTCGTCGGTCAGCGACCCGTGGTCGACCTCGCCGAGCGTGGGCACCCAGCCCTCCCACCGGTCCAGCAACACCACGATGTGCGGCAGGCGCTCCTGCTCCGCCGACGCGGCCCGCTGCTCGCCGATGTCCGCGAAGCCCTTCTCCGCCAACAGGTCCTGGCGGCGCGCCATTTCACCCTTGAGCCGGTTGACCAGCCGGATCACGCGCTCGGTCTGGTTACGGCTGACCACGGCACCGCAGTGCGGCAGCCGGCTCAGCGCGTTGAGCGCGCCGTTGCCGCAGTCGATCCCGTACAGGTGGACGTCGGCCGTGGAGTGGGTGCGGGCCAGGGAAGCCGCGATCGTACGGAGGATCTGTGAGCGGCCGCTGCGCGGGGCGCCGCCGATCATCAGATGGCCGAAGGTGGAGAAGTCGACGACGACCGGGCGGCGCGCCTGGGCGGCCGGCAGGTCCTCGATGCCGTACGGGACGGGCGCGAGCTTGCCCGTGCCGTGGTCGGCGAAGGCCGGGACCTCGATCTCGTCGAGCAGCAGCGTCTCGGAGAGCGCGGGCAGCCAGGGGCTGTGCTGGGGCGGGATACCGAGCGACCGGTTGGCGTCGCGTACGGCGTCGACGAGCACCTTGAGGTCGGTGATCTCCTCTTCCTCCCGCGCCTCGACCTTGGGCTTCTTCAGCGCGGCCCGACCCAGATCCTCCCAGGCCAGCGGCCCCGACCAGGGCATGAGCACTGCCGGGTCCGCCGCTCCGGGGCGGCGTCCGCCGACGCGTCCGGACTGGAACGGGACGAGGGAGGCGTGGCCGAGTCGGACGTACGCGCGACCGGGGGTGTTCTTGGAGATGTGCCCGGCTTCGGGGGAGTCGATGACGTCCGACGACTCACCGCCGTCCGTCACCCGTAGCGCGATACGGAGGTTGGTGTTCGCGCGGATTTCCGGGGACACGACACCCGACGGCCGCTGGGTGGCCAGCAGCAGGTGAATGCCGAGGGAACGGCCTCGCTGGGCGATGTTGACGAGTCCCGTGACGAAGTCGGGCAGGTCACGCACCATGGACGCGAACTCGTCGATGACGATGAGGAGTCGGGGGACGGGAGCGTGGGACGACGGATCCCGACGCACGAGATCCTGGTAATCCTCGATGTCCTTGGCGTCGGCTGCGGCCAGGATGTGCTCGCGGCGGTGCAGCTCGGCGCCCAGCGATTCCAGGGCGCGCTCGACGAGGTGGGCGTCGAGGTCGGTCACCATGCCGACGGTGTGCGGGAGATGCACACAGTCCTTGAAAGCGGCGCCACCCTTGTAGTCCACGAGCACGAACGTCATGTTCTCGGGGGTGTTGGCGACGGCCAGCGCGGCCACGATGGTCTGCAGCAGCTCCGACTTACCCGAACCGGTCGTACCGGCGATGAGCCCGTGCGGCCCGTCTTTTCGGATGTCGATGCCGAAGGGCCCGTCGTACGACTCCCCGATGACCGCCATCGTCGACTGCCCGCCCATCCGCCAGCGCGCGGAGATCGCGTCGGGCGTCGGCGGCTCCAGCTGAAGCACGTCGAGCAGCCGACTCGACCCGGGCAGCGCCGAGTCCTCGGTCTCGCCGCTGATGTCGCGCAGCGCGGACAGGGACCGGGCCAGGCGCAGACACCAGGCGGCGGAGACGAAGTCGGGCCGTACGTCGGCCAGTCGCTCCGCGCTCTCCTCCTCGACGCGCAGCCGCAGCTTGTCGGCCCGGGCGCGCTGATCGGGCTCGCTGCCGGTGTTGTGCCAGGCGTGGAAGGAGGGGAACCCGCCCGCGACCTGCGGCTGAGCCTGCCCCTGGGGCTGGTACGCCTGATCGGCGTGCTCCTCGGGCTTGGGCTCCGCCACGACGAAGGCCTGGCACTCACCGGGCAGGAACCGCTCTTCGGCGTCGAGGCAGAGGGCGTACATCGCCACGTCCGGCCCCTCGCGCAGCAGCTTCACCACACCCGGCAGCGACCGCAGCCGCCGCGACCCGTCCCACACCACGACAATGTCCGGGTCGCTGAACGACGCCCGCTGTCCCTTGTTCTGCTCCAGGGCCTTCTTGCGCGCGTCGAGGATCTGCGTCAGTTCGCCGATGCGCGCGCCGACGGTTTCGGCATCCGTGCCGATGAGGACGTTGACGTCCTGCCCGCCGGACGGCCTGGTGTGCGGCAGCCAGCGGACCCAGTCCCAGCTCTCCTGCGCCGTACTCTCGCTCAGCACATAGAACTGGACGTCCATGGGGCTTTGGAGGGCGGCGGTCTGGGCGATGGCCCACCGCCCGAGAGCGCGCGCCGAATCCCCGGGGCCCGCCATACCAATAACACCCAGTGACCGCAGCGACAGCGCAACCGGCGCGTCCTCGATCTTCCAGGTCACCTGACGCCGGTGCTCGTCCTGCTCCGGGTCGTCGAGCACGACCTCGGACGGCATCTGCCCGGTGCCGACCCGCAGCAGCAGATGGTCGCGATCGGTACGCCGCCGCTCCCACAGGCGCGTACGGGGCCCGGTGCCGAGGGAGAGGACGGTGGCCGGGTCGGGAATGGCATGCCGCCGATCCTGCCTTTCGGCCACCAGGGCGTCCTGGGCGTCCTTCTCGATCCGCTCCTTCTGCTCCTTGTACTCCTTGACCTGCTTGGCATGGGACTTGCGCCCGTGCTTCTTGTCCATGAAGTAGTTGGCGAAGAGCATGATCGGGCTGAGGCCGGCCATGATCAGGTAATACCAGCGCCCGAAGATGGCCACGGCCACGATCGCCCCGACGAGCGGCGTCAGCGCCATCAGCCAGGGCAGCGGCCGGGCCTCGAAGTCGCGCGGCGGCGACGGCAGCCGGAACTTGGTCTGGCGGTCGGGGGAGCGAAGGCGGGGCGGCCGGTTGTAGTCGAGGCCGACGCCGTCCTCGGACCACTTGAGGGCGGCGTTGGGCGGGGTGTAGCGGGCGAGTTCGACGAGGGAGTTCCCGATGGCGATCTGGCCGCCGAGGGGCCAGGAGTCCCCCTCGATGTCGGCGATCGCCTTACCGTCGAGAGTGACGCTTTCCTTCTCCCCGTGCACGGCGACTGAGCAGGTGCCATCGGTTGCAACTGACAACGTGAGGGCGCGGGCGGCGACCTCGGGATCGTCGATCCTGATGTACGCGGCAGGCCCGCTGCCGATGTCGTACCGCCCGACCCCCAGCCGGTGCACGAACCCGGCGACGGGCCCGCCGACGACCCGCAGTTCGACGAGCCCGGTCGGCTCCCCCGGCAGACATCCGGCCGGATCCTGAAGGCTGACGACGGCACCTTCGCGCAGCGGCGACCCGAGGACATTGGCGGCCGGATCGACGGCGTACCCGTCCACGTACACAAGGGGGGAGTTGTTGGCGGGCACCTGTCCGTGATGCCCGAGCGGAATGATCTGGGCACCGCTGTGGCCGACCTGTTTGGCCAGTTCCTGTGCGATGTCCCCGACGGTGGACTCGGGATCCGCGTCGAGCACGACGTCGGCGGTACCCCCGCCGAACGGATCGACGACGGTCAGAGTCAGGCGCACGGTTGTCCTCCCCAACGGCCCCCGTGGCCGCTTCCGCATCGCCGGCCACCGTAGGGAGTGACGATATCCGCTCGGTATGACAGAAGGGCAACGGGTAGGGACTGGGCTCTTCCCTATGGTGAATCGGTGACGGAACGGTGTTGAACAGTCTTGTTCCAGAACCGAGATGTCTCCACTCGTGCCACACCCGTAAGCTGCTGCCTCAAGAACGGACGATCACACCGGTTCTGTATGTGTGTGGTCAGTCGGTCGGAACGTTGGAACAGGGAAGCCACGGGGGTTGGCCCTGCGGCACTTTCACGAGGGAGCGGCTTCATGGCCAAGGACCTTGATGTCACATATCAGGACATGCGGGATGCTGCCAAGCATGTCGTGAAGGAGAAGGAAAAGCTCCAGGAGAAGCTGGACGGCCTGCGCAAGTACATCGCGAACCTGGTCGAGTCCGGCTACGTCACGAAGAGCTCGTCGAAGGCCTTCGACGAGAACTTCGAGGAGTTCACGCGCGGCGCCAAGGACACGCTGGACGGTCTGGACGGCATGGGCGACTACCTGACCATGGCCGCGGACAAGTTCGAGCAGATCGACGAGGAACTGGCGAAGTCGGCGAAGAAGTAGCCGAGGCGCAGTTCGGCGGCGCTGTTCAGAGGCGCTGTTCAGGGGCAGGGCCTGCGAGGCGCCCGCTTGGTGCGGCAGCGGATGCTGTACGCACCGGGCGGGCGCGCCCGGTAGCCGTGCTGTCCCCGTCAGTTGTCGGGGAGAGGCTGGCGGAGCACGTGCATGTGAAGCTCGCTGCGGAGCTCCTCCGTATCGACTCGCAGCCAGGATCCGTCACGGAACCGGATCAGCAGCACCCTCGTCTCGAACTCCCCGGAGAACGGGTCGACGAGGGTCGCTTCGGCGGCGGGGATGCGGGCGACGATCTGCATGTGCTTCTCCCGCCCCACGCTGACCCGCTTCGGTGGTGCCGCCAGGACGATCCCGTCCTCGGTGGCGAGCAGCAGTCGCTGGTGGTGGGTGGAGTGGCTGTACCAACGCAGCAGGAACTGCCCGGCGTTGGCGCCCCAGTTCCCGTCGAAGACCTTGTCGAGGCCTTGTTGGACGATGGCGGCGTCCCGGCGCTTGTCCTCCGCCTTCTTGGCCTGCCAGCGTTCCTTCTCCTCCTTCGAACCGAGGGAGCGCTCGACGGCTTGCTCCGCATCGGACAGAAGGCTCAACAGCATGATGAGCGGCATGAACGGCGCCCCGAGCACCGCCCCGACCATGCCCAACGGGGGCAGCCTGGCAGGACGGAGCCGAGGGTTGCCCGCGGCCTGGAGCACGTCCGCCGGCGGCTGCGGGATCTTCTCGATCCAGCACCATTCGCCGGCTTCGGCGTGGATGCCGAGGCGGTCCGTTATCAGGCGCTGCTTGCCTCTGGATGTCACGTCGGGACTCTCCTTGCCGATGCGGAACGGAATCGGTCCGGCGAGAGCGTATCAACTACTGGGAGTTAACACTCATGGGGGACCATATCAAGGCGGATCTTGCCGCCATCAAGAAATGTTCACGTGACCTGGGCAAGATCCATGATGAGTTCGAGCGGAACGGTAATCCCGCGGACGAGTATGGCCAGGCTGTGGGACATGGCGGGCTGAAAGATGCCTTCTCGGAATTCGGGGACACCTGGAAGAAGACCCGAAAGAAACTGATGAAGGAACTTGAGCAGCTGGCCGAGTTCACCTCCACCGCCGCCAAGGCGTACGAGGAAGTCGACCACAAGCTGGCAGAGGCCATCCGGGACGCCAAGGCGCAGGGTAAGGGGAAGAAGTGAGCAGGACGGATGCCGACTGGCCGCCACTGTGGCATGACGACCCGACGCCGGGTGACCCCGAAGAAGTGGCCGAACTGGGGCGCAAGTTGCGCAAGATGGCCGAGATGATCGAGGAACAGTCCCGGGTCATCAAGGCACTTGCTTCCGTGGAGGGTTGGGACAGCGAAGCAGGGAAGGGCTTCCATGAGATAGCCGGCGACACGGCGGACAAGCTGAAGAAGTCCTTCGAGCGCTACGACGAGGCCGCCAAGGCCGTCGGGGAGGACGTACGCGAGGGGAGCTCGGACGAGTTCGCCAGCGAAATGCGTCGGGCGCAGCGGAAGGCGGACAAGGCGCTGAGCGATTATCTCGACGCCAAGACCGACCACGACCTCGCGGACCGCGAGGTGCAGAAGTACGTCGCCAAGTACCCGACTCTCAACATTCCCCCGGCGGAGAAGGACGAGTACGAGCGCTGGGAGAAGAAGCGCGACGACGCTCTTCACCGCATCGGCGGTTCCCGAAAAGCGGTGAAGGAAGCCCGGGAGATCTATGACGATGCGGGGGACAAGGCCGCTCGTCATATCAGGAACGTCGTGCACCACGACGCGGTCCGGGACCCGGGCGGTTTCATGAACTTCCTGGCGGACTGGGCGGACATGTTGTCGAACATCTCGGCCGTGCTGTCCGTGCTCGCGGTGATCTGTGCGTTTGTCCCGCCACTTCAGTTCCTGGTTCCCATTTTCGCGACCCTCGCCGTGCTGGCGAGTGCGGCCGCACTCGCCGGCCATGCGTACGACATGACGGCGCGCGGCGGGAAGGTCGACTGGCTGAAGCTGGGCGCCGACGCGCTGGGAGTGCTGCCCGGGCTCGGCGCGCTGAAGGGGTTCAAGGCACTCAAGGGTCTCAAGGGGCTGTCGAAGTTCAGGGTCAGCGGCTTGGCCGCACTCGACGGTGTCGGGCACAACTTCCTGAACGGGGTAAGCGTCAAGCTGGTCAACAAGGTGCTGGGCAGGACGGCGCGCAATGCGGCGATCGAGGGCAGGAAGATCACCGGCGTGATCAAGGGGGCGGGGCTCGGGAGCGCCCTGCACAGGATGTTCACCGGTGAGAACGGTGAGAGGACCGGCTACCAGGAGCCGCCCAGGAACCCCGCACCCACTGGGACTCCCGTTCCCACACCGGCACCTTCACCCAGGCCCACCCCGACCTCCGTTCCCGGCCCGACTCCCGTTCCTGCGCCGGCACCTTCACCCCCGCCTGCCCCGACTGTCTCGCCGAAGCCGTTCACCGCGGCCCTGGCTGCCTAGAAGAAGGAAGGCAGGTGCCCACCAGCGATATGAGTGACACAAGCGACACGAGCGGCAGCAGTGATTTCGGCGAATGGGAGTTCATCGGACGCCGGGGCGGCGAGGTCGTCACCTTGGTCAGTGGCTCGGTGATCTCCGCTGTCCCCGAGGCGAAACAGGCCGCGGAGAAGGCCCGCCGGGAGCTTCGGTTCGACTTCCTCGACGACCAGGCGGTGCTCGCACTGCTGCATCGACGGCACTCCGACGAAGAGGACATGTTCAAGGCGGGTCTCGTGCACGGAGTGCCTTTGGCGCTCGTCGGCTCCGGGGCCACGGTCTACTGGGGCGGAGTGGCGCAGTACTGGGAAAATTCCGCCGCCCGCACGGTCTTTCTCGCGGTCGCGGCGGCCGTCGTAGGAGTTCAGTTCCTCTTCTTCGTACGAAGCGCGCTGTCGGTCTGGGGCGATCCGGTCCGGCAGAACCTGCGGGCCCGTGCGCGCAGTTACCGGGAGATCGCGCACATCGCCCGACGCAGAGGCGCCGACGTCCCGGCGCACTACCCGCACTACGGCCCTTATCCCTTCGCGGCGAAATTCCATCCCGAGGCGGACGACCTCGGACAGCCGGAGGGCTCTGAAAGCTCTGGACGTTCTGGGAGTGAAGGTTCGGATGACGACCGCTGACACCGTAGACGAAGCCCGACGCAGCCTCGCGGGTAATGGCGGCGTGGAAGTTCGGTGGATCATGCCCGAGGAGGGTTTCTTCGAGCTGCCCTTCGAGGCGGACGACCTGGACGAACTCGCGGACCAACTGGTCGAGTTGGCCAAGCGGACACTGCCCGGTGCCGATGAGGAGGTGCAGCTGCAGTGGGCTGCGATGTGCGCGGCGAACTACGACGACTTCGTAGAGGCGGGTGTGCAGTACGCCGGCTTCGTCACGACGGAAGTCGACGGTGTCCGCTGCACGGCCACGGTGAACGTCAGCCTCATGGACCTGGATGAGCGGGCCGGCAGCAATCCCGCGGGTTTCATAGCATCCACGATGCGGCACCTGGGGCTCGGCCAGATCGGCGAAGTGCAGCTCCCCTGCGGGCCAGCGGTGACGTGTGTCGGCAACCGGTCCGCCGACGTTGACGGCAGCCTGACGGAGTCGGGCCAGAACGAGCCGATATGGACCTCCTTCATACAGGTCCAGGTTCCCCTGGACAACGGGACCGCGTTGGTGCTGGAGATGGGAACGCCGACGATCGAAGGCTGGGACGTCTTCTCCGCCATGTTCGCCGGCATCGTGAAGAGCGTGCGCTTCTTCGACGACCAGGGAGCCATGCTGGTGATGCCGGGGTGAAGGAGTCACCGGAGGCCGATGCCTCGACCTCGGTGAGTAGTTCCTCGAAGGATTCCTCGCCACCGGTGAGTAGTCCCTCGGGGGACGCACCGGTGGGCCTTCCCCGGGACTACCGGCTGCTGGTTCCGCGGGAGTGGTTCCGCATCGACCTCACGCAGGACCGCTGGCGTGGTCAACTCAAGACCTTCGTGGACCATCAGGCGGAGGGCCGACATGTCTCCGCAGAGCTCACACGGAACGTATGGACCACACTCCGCAACACCGCGGAAGCCGGCCGGGCGCGCGGCGCAATGGAGTTCTTCCTGCTGACGACCTCCCAGGACGGCAGCATGCCCGCGTCACTCCTGGTGTCATTGATGCCGCTGGGCGAGACGCCGGCCGATCCGCGGAAGTACGCGGCATGGCTCGACATGCGCCGCCCCGAAGGCCGCGCACGGGACCAGGTGTCGGTGGTCGATCTCCCGGCGGGCCCTGCCGTACGGGTCCTCGGCGCCACAACACTGAACGTCCATGTCTGTATGCCGGGCGGGGTCGGCTACTTGACGCTTTCCTTCTCGGCGCCGGTCACTGGGATGGTCGGCCCGATGGAGCGGTTGTGCGATGCCATTGCGGGGTCACTGACGTGGGTGGTGTGAGGGGCTGGAAATCAGTACCCCGATGGCTTTGACAACGCGTTGGGGACCCTGGAGATCGACCTCATCCATCCCGATGTGTCGGTGCCCCGGAACACCCTGGACTGGCTGACCGAGACCTTCGGCGCCCACGACTTCGGGCCCCCGCTGATCACCCGTACGGAATTGCCCACCGGGCCCGCGGTCCGAATCCGGCAGGGCTTCGCTTCGGATGGAGCCTCACCCTGCAGCCTGGGCGTCCTGCTGGAGACACTCACGTACGGAGTGCTGCCGACAGGTGCCGATAGTGCGGTGGTCTTCCTCATGTCCTGGACCGTGCCGGGAATCGCCGACGACATGGAGGAGGCCGCGGCCGGAATGGTGAAGACGCTGTCGGTGGCGTTCTGAACCCACCGCCTGCCGCTGCTCGGACGAGAAGGCGCCGGTGGCGTGACAGGCTGGCGCGATGACCGGCGAAGGACCGGTCCGAGTGCGGGGAAGAACATGGCGGCGAACGCGTCCCGGGCCGACGTACAGCCAGGGTCTGTGGATGAGGGTTCCTGGCGGCGGATCGCGATGATCCGCTGGTCGCTCTGCAGCCTTGCTTGCGCCGGCGGCTCCGCAGGACTGGCCTGGCTCGTCCCGGTGGTGCCTCTGCCGAAGCTGTTCGGCGGCGTGGCTCTATTGCTTGCCTGGCTCCTGCTGCCGTTGGCGACGGTCCTGGTCCCCGTGCTCTGGCTGCGCAGGGTTCCGCGCAAGCGGCGAAAGGTCGCGTGGCAGTTCCTCGTGCCTGTTGTCGCGGGGGTGGTATTGGGCGTGCTCGGCAAACAGGCGGGCGATCAGGCCGCTCTGGCGGACCGCGGCCGGTGGACCGAGGCCGTGGTCGTGCACAAGGACGAGCGCAAGACCGACCAGTGCACGATGCGGGCGTCCGGCGGGCGTGAGATCTCGCCCTCGCTGTCGGAGGGAGACGGCTGCGCAGAGTGGGTGTCGGAGGGGGACACCCTGCCCGTCCGGTACGACCCCGAGGGCGTCGCGAGCCCGGTCGAGGACGTGGACACGACCTCGTACGGGATGCTGCTCGTCTATCTCATCGTGGCGGCCGTGGTGATGGGTACGTGGGGTGGCGTACGGCAGAGCCGATGGGACCGGGAGTACGACGCCACGGGTGAGCGGGAGTGACGCGCTTCGCGCGGGTGATGGCGGCGCGTGCGAGACGTCGGGCGGAGCGGCGGGTAACTCAGGCCGGACCTTCACACACGTCCGCCTGACCGCGCCCTACCGACGCGCGTTCTCTCAGTTCAGGGAATCCAGATCGCCAGGGAGTGCGCGAGGTTCTCCAAGTCCTCGGAGGCACTCATGAGGCGCGGGATGTCCTCGATCGCCGTCCACATCACGACGTCGGCCCCGTGCTCCTCGACCTGCCACGCATAACGCACGCAGGCGAGCAGATGCGGCGAGTCCTCCTGGGGGACATACCGGAAGGTCGTCAGGCCTTCCCCCAGCCGCTCCGCCTTGAAGGGCTTGACGACCGGAGGCTCGACGGCATCCGGGTCGTCCGCCAGGGTCAGCGCCCGAAGAGTCTCCTCGCGGGGGCGCTGCGCCGGCCCGATGGCCACGCAGACCGGGATCGGGAGGTCGGTGGGGTGGTCGAGGTGGAGGAAGAGCCAGTGCTCCGAGTCGGGTGGGCAGAAGGATTCGGCGCAGCGGGTGAGGGTGGTGGCGACGAAGTCCACGCCGTTGGGACCGGGGTCGAGCTCGCGGTCCAGCCACAAGTCCTCGGCTGCTTCGTGGCACCACGCCTGGATGTCGTCCCACTCTTCCATCGGCGCCAAGGGCCCGCCGCGCGGCGGAAGAATGACCCACGGATAGGCATCGACGTGCTCGATGTCGATGATCGGCCAGAATTCGCTCATCCCCGCCTCCACACGGTCACACCTGCTTGTTGATTCGGATACTCCGGGCGAAGTCGTCGATGGCGTCGAAGGAGGCTTCAAGGAGCGTGGGGTCGTCGTAGTGGCCTTTGAGGACCAGGTCGATGTTGTGGGCCGGGTCGTTCCAGGCGTAGGTCACTGAGAGCATGAGCGCGCCATCCGGGCCGGTCCAACTGCGCAGGCAGCGCAGGCCTTCGCCGAAGTGCGGCGAGACGAAGGGGACTGTCTCCACGCGGTCGCCGGCGATGGCGCCGGTCGGGTCGGGCTCGGCCAGCATGCTCAGGTGTAGCGGGCTGTGCTCCTCGTCGCAGGCGAACTGTTTGGTGAAGAAGACCAGCGGAGCGGCCTGAGGTGGCATTGGGCCGAAGACGAATGCCTGGTCGGCGCCCACGCGGTCGTGCAGCATCGCGGCCGAGCCCTCAAGGAACTTCTTCATCTGCCGCTTCTCACGCCAGGTGAGTTTGCGCCGGTGGAGCAGTGCGCTCGCGTTGAGTTGGAGGTCCAGCCACTGCGCGAACTCCAACTTGGTGACGCCCAGCGGCATGTGGAACCAGAGGGCCGGATCGGAGTGGGTCTCGACGATCATCATGTGTAGCTCCAACGGAATGTCAGCCACTGGGCGGGGAACGGTGTGCGGGATCGGCACGGTGTACCGCACCCGCCAAAGGGCGGCACCTCGACGCCCTTCTCCACATTCGGCTGCACTCACTCAGGGTTCGGGTCGAGCCAGACCGTGCCGGCGAATTCGTCCCAGACGTCGATGAGGGACGTGAGCCAGCCGATGTCGCTCGTCACGGTGCGCAGGGACGCGTAGAGCTGGAGGTCTTCCAGCCACCAACCGTAGTTGAGCGACACGCTCAGCTGATCTCCGTCACCGAAATACCGCAGGCAACGGACGCCTTCGCCCAGACGATCAGAGTGGAAGGTGTCGAAGTCCGGCGGGCGGGCAGGGTTCTCCTCGTCCGCCTGGACGAGTTTGAGGAGACCTGAATGGTGGTCCTCGCCGCTGGGCTGGGCGGCCAGCGCGTAGAAAGGCTGGGGGATGCGGCGCGGGTCGCCCCCGTAGAGAAAGACCTGATCCGCCGGAATGGCCGGATGCGGATGCGCCTCAAGGAGTTGTCGGAAACGAGCCGTGAGTGCCTTCTTGTTCGGGCTGTTCCACCACTTCTTGTGTTTTCGGAACATGATCTCGGCACAGGTCTCCGACCAGTCCTCGATCTTGTCCTGGTCGAGTTCCGTCCAGTGCAACGGCATGAAGAACCACTCGGTGGGGTCGGCCTCGGTCTCGAAGAAGATCATGCGTAGCTCCAGCGGAAGGTCGTCATCACGGCATCGAAGACGTCCACGAGAGCCTCCGAGAACTCGCTCTCCGGATTCCCGTCGCCAACGGTACTGAAGGCGATGGTCAGCCACCCGGGCGTGGGGTTGCCGGGAATCGGCAGAACGTACTCCACGCGCCGCGAGGGATATTGCACCTCGGAGTCGTCCGGAGGCGGCACGATCCGCTCGATCCGCTTGCCTTCTGAACCGTCGACGTCGACGGATTCGTTGTCACCACGGTCGGCGGCGAGGAGGTTCAACACCTGGTCGGCGTCGACACCAGCTCCTGCACCCGCGATCGGCGCGGAGATGACGAACGATGCCGGTACGTAGGTGCCGTAGATGCGTTCCACCGGCAGATACAGCATCAGGCCATTCGCCTTGGCGGCCTGCTGGGCGACAAGCTTGAGCTGCTTGAACAACTCCATGCGGGCCTTGCTGATGTCGTCCTTCGGCAGATCCTGGGGGAGATTCTTGATCGAGCGGTCGATGATCTTGAGGATCGCGTCGTTCGTGGAGTCGCTCCGGAGCGGGATGTGATCCCAGCCGGGCGGCGGAACGAGGTTGTATCCGACCGCCGTCGAACTGCTCCGTTCATCCAGTTCAGGCATGGCTCGACCTCCCCGTCAGCCAGGCTCCCAGCACGAGGAGCGGGGTCACCAGCGCTGCGAAGACGCCTGGCCAGAAGCCGGTGGCCAAAGCGGCGAGGGTGAGGACGACCGACAGTGCCAAGGGCTGCGTCAGGCCTTCCGGGCGGTCGGAGTGCCGTGGATGACGGATGAAGATCCACAGCAGCGTGAGGATCGCTACGGACACGATGCCCCGCTGGAGCCAGTAGAGGGATTCCTTCGCGGGGTCCGAGAGCCTGGCCGCCATGGCGACGATGACGATGGATGCCAGGCCGCCGATGATGCACAGCTTGGCGACGGCGATCACTCCACCACCGAGGCGTTCCAGGAATCCGGTTGATGCGTTTGAGTTCATGGGTTGCGGCTGTCTCTTCCGGTGGGCTCGCTACCAGTGCGTGTCTTCGGGGAGCTTCCAGAGTTCGCCCTTGCCGTCTTCGTACGGCGCGTAGAAGGGCTTGTCCGGAAGCACGGGACTCTGGCCGAGTGCCTTGTCGGTGGCGTCCGCCGCGGCACCGAAGCTGGCCGCGCCGACCGCCACTCGATAGTAGTTCTCCGACTTGCCGATGGCGCTCGCGGCATCGGGGAAGGTGTCGGCGTTACGGCGAATGTTCTCAACCAACGCACGTGCGTCGGAGTCGCCAAGTCCCAGACGTTCAAGGCGATTGAGAGGCGTCGCGGCCTCGTCGGACACTCGGCCGGCGTTGTCCAGGATCTCGCGCCGCATCCGGTTGACCGTCTGACGGCCGAACTCTTTCAGGCCGTCGTCAGAAGTCTCGGCAATTGCTCGCTGGATGCCTTCCCGAACTGCTTTGTTCGCGCGTACCGCGTCTTTGAGGCGGTTCGTGCGCTGGGCGCTCGATGCGACCTTGACGAGCTTGTTCGCGTTCTTCAGCTTCGACAGCATCCCGAGACCGGCGCCGAAGGTGACGAGGCCGATGCAGTCGATGAAGACCTCTGCGAGGCTCGCCTCGCCTGCCAAATACATGATGAATCTGGAGGCGGCGATGAAGATGCCGATACCGAGGACAAAGAGGTTGAGTCCGGGCACGAAGAGAGCGATGAAGCCGGCGACCGTGGCAGCCCAACCCATAAAATCGAGCACCCACTTGATGGCTTCGATATTGTCGTGGATCCACCCCTTGGCATCGTCCCACCAGCTGTCTTCGATGACATCGTCCAACTGATCGCGAATCTTGCCCGCATAGTGCCCTGCGCGGTCATCGCGATCACCCTTGATGCGATCGAGCTGATTCCGGAACCTCTGCAGGGGATCTTCTCCTGCCTCGCTTCCGGAGGTCTTCTTTGCGTCCTTTCCGTCGGACCCCTTCTTGGCCTTCTCGGCGTCGAGTTCTTCCTGCTCCCTCTTCGCGTTTGCCAGGACCTTGTCGGCCTCGGTCTGGAAGTCCTCGAGTTCGTTCGCCCAGTTGGCCAGATGCCCGTGCACGCGCTCGTAGCGTCCGGCTAGCTCGCGCATGTGCTTCTCGAGTACTTCCGATCCCTCGCGAAGCTTGCTGGCGTACTTTCCCTTGAGCTCGTTGTCGTTCTTGATCTCCCGAAGCAGCTTGGCCTGTGCGCGGAGGTTTTCCGCGACGCCGACCATGTGCTTCACCTCGTCGCGGATCTCCTCCGGGTCGCCGGGAACGGGATCGGAGTCCGCGAGCGGGTGCCAGTCGCGGGGGCGGGGCTTGGATGTCGCACTCACTTTTTCTTCTTCCCGGCCTTCCGCAGCTCATTGGCAAGCTGGGCATCCGCTCCTGTGAACCCGTCGATCGTGGACTTGACCAGCTCGCCGACCGTCTCGACGCTCTTCAACATCTTTGTCCGGTAGTCGTCCCAGTTGTCCACAAACTTGCCCATGGCGTCGGCTACTTCACCACTGCCCCAGTACGGCCGCATGTCGTCTTTGCGGTTGTCGAGGTTCGTGAGCTCTTTTTGGATCCCCTTGAGTCGGGTTTCCGACTCCACGAGGAGGTCGACATTGACGATGAGATCCGAGTCGTTTGCCATCCGAGTCGTTCAGCTCCTCCGAGGTCGAAGCTTCAGATCAGGCATGGGAGGAGGGGTGCGAGGTGGCGGCACCGCAGGTAGACGGCAGTGGTGGTGCTGTTTCGGCGGGCGCGGCAGCAACGGGCAAAGAACAGTGCTTCAAGGTGGGCTCCCCGTGAGACAAAGTTTCAGTCAAGAGCACTGACGGTAGCGGTGGGGCTGGAGGTTTCGCCAGTGCGAACCTGCCTGAGAACGTGGGTGATTCGGGATGAAAGGGGTTGCTTGGTGGTGGGCTCTGTTTCCTGATCGTGATCGTGCGCAAACGGGCGACGACCACCGGGTGCGCTGGAGTGTGCCGCGTTCGGGCTGGCGCTGCTGTGAGTTCCGATTCGCTATCGCGGCGCCTCGGGGCGACGCCGCCGTTATGACGTCAGCACCTGCACGCCGGCACCGGCGAGTGAGTCCGCGATGGCTCTGACCTCGGTTGACCTGAACTCGACGGCTTCTCCCGAGTGAAGGAGTACGTCCACCGAGGGGGCCAGCCATGCGACACCGCTGGCGACGAGGACCGCCCCCTGTACCTCCGCGACCGGCAGGTCGAGCGCGGCTCCGTCCACTCCGCGAAGGTGCAGGGTCCCGGTATCGACTACCAGGGCGCCCGTGCGCGAGGGGCCGACGTCCCAGGCTGCTGCGGTCGGTGTCGCGTTCTGGTCCTCCGGCTCGCCCAAGCCGTAGCGCACCGGGTGCACGACGGCTCCTGCCGCGAAGGCTGCGGTGAGGGAGTTCGCGGCGGAGTCGAGTTCGGCTCGCTCACGCCGGCGGGTGAGAGCCACCTTGGGCAGTCCCAGCGCCAGGACGGCCAGCGCCACCAGGCCCGCAAGGGCAATGCCGAGGGCGTTCTCGGGGCGTACGGCGACGAAGACGAGGGTGACGATGATGGCGGGGCTGAGGACGGCCGCGTAGAGCAGCGCGGGGTGGATGCGTACGCTGCCCAGGAAAGTCGCCGGCGACTCGGTAGCGGACGATGGTGCCTGTGTGAGCTGCGTGCGATGCAGCTCCCGCCTGTGCGCACGAGCGCGGATCACTCGCTCCCGCTCGGACCAGCCGTACCGTCCCGCGTACTTTCTGATCGGGCTCCAGACGAAGACCCCTGCGACGATCAGGACGGGCAGGGTCGCGAAGGCATTCCGGTCGGGCAGACCGGCGAGGACAGCCGCTGCGAGGACGACCAGGAGTACGAGCGCAATGCCCGCGTAGAAGAAGCGCCCGTGCGGATAACCCTGCGTGCCATAACGCGCGGGGAACTCCGAGTCGTGCCCTCGGTCGACGGCCGCCCACTGTCGCAGCAACTCGAAGCGTCGGGTGGATCGCTGGCGCAATGAGCGCAGGACGAGCAGGGCCGGTACCGCGAGGACAATGATCAGGATCACGCCCAGTACGGCCGCCACCGCGATGTCGGTGGCCTCGCTGGTGTCAGAGGCGGCGGCATCGATCACCATCGCGGGAACCGCCCCGGCGACGAGCGTCACCACGCCGGCGCACAGGAGGAAGAAGAGAGCGCGGCCCCGCGAAAGATCCTCACGGATCAACACGCCGAGCGCGTCCGCCTGCTCGCGCAACCGGGAAGCGGGATCCGGCCACATGTCCGCAACGCTGGGGGACTTCGGCAGAGACGATGCGGCTCGCGGTGATGAGGTGCGTGAGTTCATTGCGTGGCGCCTCGGTTCAGCCCCAGAAGGGAATCCGCGGCCGGTTCCAGGAAGGCGAACCGGCCGCGTCTGTCCGTCCGTTCAGCGGTTGACGGCCTGGATCTCCTGGACAGTGATCGCCTGTTCACTGCCGAACGTGCCGTTCGGGAGGTCGCCGCCCGCGCCGCCGGTTCCGGTCCAGGCGATGTCCCAGGTGATGGTCGCCCGCAGGTTGTACGTTCCGTCGCCCGAGGAGCGGAGGTACTTGAGCCCGCACGGTGGGGTCTGGCTCGCCTTGCCCTGGGCGTAGGGCTCGCCGATGGAGCCGTCCGCGTTGATGACGCACTCGCCGGAGGCCGGGTAGGTCTCGGCGTCAGTCGTGCCCGGTTCCAGCTTCAGGGACACCGGCTTGGCTGTGGTCGTGGCCTGGATGTTGAAGCCCGGGACGTTCAGGGCCGCCGTCGCCTGGACCTCGTCGAAGACGGCCTTGTCCAGCCAGGCCCAAGTCGGCAGGTTCACCTTGGTGTTGGCCGCCGGGGCGAGGGTGACCTTGGTGTCGGGGAGCTGCATGTGCTGGTAGGCGAGGCCCGCGAGTATCTCCGGGCTGATGGCCTGTTCGTGCTGGGGCGGCGGGGCCTCGCCGTTGTCGACCCAGAAGGGGAGGTCCGTGCAGGATGTCCGCTTGAGGACATCCGGCTCGTTGGGGTTCTCGACAGCGGCCCAGAACATTCCCTCGCCGTCCTTGTCGACGTTGTAGTCCTTGTAGCCGGGGGTGTCGGTCCAGCCGTAGTCGTCCTCGTAGTGGCGCTGGACCTCGCCGATCGCCGAGCTGGCGGTGCCGCCCATGCCGGGCTTGTTCAGGGCTTCGTCGAGGCTCCCGGACATTTCTTTTTTGAAGTCCTTGGCGCCGAGGTACGGGGCGTACCAGCAGGGCGGGGGCGTCCAGTTGACGTCGGCCGACGTCACGTTGCCGGTGGCGCCACCCTTGGCGACGGATCCGGAGTACTGGATCTTGGCGGCGGCGTAGATGCCGGTGTCGTCGCTGCCGCCCGTCTGCTCCGTGTCGCCGCCCTTTCCGTCGCCCACACCCGTTCCCGCGTAAGCGGATCCTGTGAGGGTGAGGGTGAGGGTGCTGAGAGCCAGCGTCAGCGCTGCTGCGGCGAGGCGTGGACCACGTGAAGCCTTCACTGGCACTTCGCCGCCTTCTCCTCGACGTACACGTTCGACGCCTGCCACAGGTCGGTACCCGTAGGGTGCTTGACCATGATGATTTTGAAGTAGCTGAAGTCTGTGATGCTGGGGTCGGTCGTGAGGACCTTCCTGGTCCTGATCTCCCTGCCGTAGAACTTGGTCGAGTCGGAGCAGAACGCCACTTCCACCGACTTGCCGTTCGCGGCGGACCGAGTGGTGGCGTCGTAGTGGCGCCGTGTGCCGGTGACAGTCCAGCCACCTTCGATATAGGCGTCGATCTGGGTGTTCGCGTACTTGAGACCGTCGCCGCTCGCGTAGGCGGCGACGGCTGCGCTCTTGGTCGTGCCCTTGTCGACGCCCTGGTAGATGGCCCGGATGTAATTCGCGGCGTCATCCATCGCCGCCGCCTCGTTCTTGTCCTTCGGCTTGTCCCAGTCGAAGACCAGATCGATGTCCTTGGGCAGCGACACGTCTACCCCGTCCGGCTTGTCCTCCGCCGGTGCTCCCGAGGGCGACGCCGACTCCTTCGGCAAAGCCGACGCCTGGTCAGCTCCGGCGATCTTGTCGTTGGCGGTGGACTTGTCGTCACCGCCGCCGCAGGCCGTCAGCAGTAGGGCTGCGGTCGCGGTTAGCGCGGCAGCAACGGGCAAAGAGCGGCGCTTCAAGGTGGGCTCCCCGTGAGATGTCGATACAGCTGAGAGCCCTGACGGTATCTGGGGGGCTTGTGGTCCTGCCAGGCAGGACTTCCTTCAGAGGGTGGGTGTTTGTGAATCTTTTAGTGCAAATTCCATGCGTCCTGTGTCCTGATTGTGTCCACCTGGAGATGCGCCTGGCCCCGGACCGTGGGCAGCGTCCGGGGTCGCGTGTTTCGTCCGTCTTCGCGGCAGCTATCGGGTATCGGGCTAGAGGAACGGCGTTCCCGCGTCCAGCCCCGACAGCACCCGTCCGTACAGCTCCAGGTTGGTCGTCGGGTTCACGAACGAGTGGAGGCTCAGGGCGTGGATGTCACGGACCGTTCGCTGGATGGGGACCTCGCGGTGCAGGGAGGACGCGCCGGAGGCGGAGGCGAGGAGGTCCACGGCCTCCTTGCAGAGGCGGGTCGTGTAGCCGCTCTGGGCTCTGATCCTGGCTCGTTCCTCCGGGGTGTACGGCGTCCCTGTCGCTGCCCTTGACTCGATCTTCGCTACGAAGTCGGCCGTCAGGAGTTCGGCGCACGAGATCTTCATCGCCGCCTCGGCCGCCTGGAGGTGAGTGACCGTCGCCTCGCTCTGGCGTTCGTGGAAGGTGTACGTGATACCCCGGCGATGGATGCGTTCCGTGAACTCGGTCAGTGCCGAGCGGGCCAGGCCGAGGGCGTTCGGGGGTGTCCAGGCGCAGAAGAGGAGCAGTACCGGCATGCCGTAGAAGGGGTCGTCGGCGTTGGTCTTCGACGCGATCGTGCCGTCCAGGAGGGGGCCGACGGGTAGGACGCGGTGCGCGGGGACCACGACTTCTCGGGCGACCACGCTGTTGCTGCCGCTGCCGGCCAGCCCCGACACGTACCAGTCGTCCAGGATCTCCAGGTCGGTCATGGGGATCGCGGTCCAGAGGAGGGTGGGAGGCCGGGGTGGGGTCTCGGACGACGCCCTGGAATCCGGCTCGACTCGGACCGTCAGCAGGTGCCAGTCCGCGTCCTGGCAGCCCGTCGCGAAGGCCGAGGTGCCGTTCACGACGTAACTGCCGTCGGGGCGCGCGACCGCCGTCGCGTCCGGGATGAGGGTGCCGCCGACCCGTACGTCGGGGCTGGTGAAGATCTCGTCCTGGGCCTCGTCCGGGAAGAGCGCCGCGATGTACGCGCAGCCGACCTGGATCAGGGCCATGAAGGCGGCCGAGCCGCACGCGGCGGCTATCTCGGTCAGGGCGTCGACCTGGGTGTGCAGCGGGGACTGGTAACCGCCGTACCGCCGGGGGACGTTCATCCGGTAGACGCCGGCGTCCGTCAGGGCCGCGACCACCTCGGGTGTCACCCGCCGCTCCTGCTCCGTGCGGGGTGCGTGCTCGCGGATGAGTGGCTGTAGCGCCCGTAGGCGGTCTACGAGGCCTTCTGCGGGGCCTTCTGCGGGGCGAGGGGGAAGGGGAGGAGGGCGGGTTGTTGGCGGAGCCATGGCTTACCTCCGGGCGCGACGAAGTCTTCACCGTCGCGCGGCGCGGATTGGCTGTCAACAGGCCTTGCTGTAGCAGGAGTTGTGGTTCGTGGAGGGGGCGTGACCGGTGTGCCGGATCAGGCGAGTTTCGCGTTCTGTGCCTTCACCAGGGCCGCCGGGATCACTCCGTTGCCCAGGCTTCCCTGTACGAACGCGGTGGTGTTCAGCGTGAAGTAGTTGGCGATCGTGTCGCCGAAGCGGAAGGTCTGGGTGCGGAGGGTCTGGGTGGCACCCCGGTACGTGAACGTCGTGGCCGTGGCCAGGGATTCGTCGCCGCCGGCGGGGGCCGTCTCCACGGTCACCGAGTCGTACGTCGTGGCCCCGGCGGACGACTTCGCGGTGAAGCCGCCGCCGCATGCGCCGGCCGCCGTGGTCAGCCCCTTCATCGCCGCTTCCGCCTTGCCGGTGGCGTAGGTGGCGAGCGTGATGTACGTGAGCATGCCCTTGTCCGAGTTCGTGACCCGTACGAGTGAGGCCTCCGGGGTGCCGATGGGCAGCTCGTTCAGCGCGTACGCCAGAGGGGCGCAGTTCGTGCTGTCCGAGGTCAGGGCGGACTGGGACTTGGCGAGGGCGTCGTTGGCGGCGGGCTCCGTGATGCTGAAGCCACCGGCCTCGGCCTTGGTGACCAGGAGTTGTGCGACCCGTTCCGCCGGGCCCGCCTGCTTGGTCTGCGAGGCCGAGGCGGACGCCTTCGGTTTGTCGGCGGTTTCCTTGCCGTCCTCACCGTCCCCTGAGCAGGCGGTCAGCGCCGCCGCCAGGCAGAGGAGGGAAAGGGGCAGTGCGGTTCGCTTCATGGGGGATGTTCCTGCGGTTCTCTGCTTGACGTGTCGTTCCCGAGGGAGGGCGGTCAAGGATCATGGCACGGTCGCTCCGGGGGTGGCCGGGCGTCGCGTGAGCGAATCGTGCAGGCCTCATGGCCGAGCCGTGGCGACCGGCGGTCGTGGTGGCCGGGGCCGGGTGGCGTGCAAATGTCGGGTCGGCAACAGATTCGCGCGTGCACAGCAGGTGCCGTAACCGGATCGCCGCGCTCAACGGGGAACCGTACGACCGTAGTTGCACGTGAATAACGTTGTGCCCGGCGCTGTTCACGATCCAGAACGCGCCTTGAGGGGCTTATGTGCGGCTGATACGGTGCCATGGCTTGACACTCACTCCAGCGCTGGCTAATTGGCCGGGTCGGGCGGTACGTCCAGCAGTAAGGGCGTATCGCGTGCATCGCGTACATCGTGCGTATTCGCGAGTGAAGTGTCCTATTTGGCACTTAAATTGGCAGAATTTTTCTTGGGTGTACGGGGAGCTGTTGCGTGAAGATCCAAGAGCGTACGGGTGCGGGCGGCGGCCGTTCCTCGGTACCCGCTCAGCCGATGACCGGTGAGCGGCTCCCGGCGCCGCCTCGCGAGCGCAAACCGGCTCTTGCCGCTCTTGCGGTGCTTCTGATTCTGGTCGGCGCGCTGGGCGCGACGATGCTCGTGCTGCGGGCGGGGGACCGGATCGAGGTCGTCAAGGTGACCGACGAAATCCCGGCCGGGGGCTCCGTCACCAAGGCCAACACGACGTCCGTCATGGTCGCGGCCGATACCGGCATCAACTATGTCGAGTGGACCCAGCTGGACACCCTCAGGACCCTCAAAGCCAGGACCACGATCTACCCGGGCACGGTCGTCATGGGGCAGATGTTCGGCTCCGACGAGGGCGTCGCCGCCGGTCAGGCCACCGTCGGACTCTCCCTCAAGGAGGGGCAGTACCCGAACGGACTCAAGGCCGGAAGCTTCGTCGCCGCCTACCGCGTCGGCTCCACCACCGGCTCCGGTTCCACCACCGGCTCCAGTGGCTCCTCCTCGTCCGGCGCCAGCACCACGCTGATCGTGGACAAGGCGAAGGTCACTTACGTAAAGCCGGCGGCGAGCAGTGGCGACGTCATAAGCAGCACCAACCTCCCCGTCACCCTCACCGTGGACAGCACCAAGGCCGCCGACCTCGCTCAGGCAGCTGCCGCAGGCCAAGTGGCTCTCGTGCTCATCCCCAGCAGCTGAAGGCGGCCCCAGAACCATGGCGCTCATCGTTCTTGCCGCCGACAAGGGTTCCCCCGGCGTGACCACCGCGGCCGTCGCGCTCGCGGCGGTCTGGCCGCGGCGGGCCCTGCTCGCCGAGACCGACCCGGCCGGCGGTGACCTCGTGTACCGCAGTGCCGCCGCGCACGGCGGGATGCTCAACCCCAACACCGGCATGCTGTCCATCGCCGCGACCGCTCGGCGTGGGCTCGTTCCCGATCAACTCTGGGACCACGTACAGCCGTTGAGCGGTGGGCTCGAGGTGCTCGTCGGGCTCGGCATCGCCGAGCAGGCTGCCGGGCTCGCGGGACTCTGGCCCACTCTCGGCAGTGCCTTCGCGCAGCTCGCCGACTCCCCGAACGCGCCCGCCGACGTCATCGCCGACTGCGGACGCATCAGCGGGGACACGCCTGTCGTCGAACTGTTCCCGCATGCCGCCCTCGTGCTGCTCATCTCGCGGACCGAGCCCGAGGCCATCGCTCGCGTGCGCGACCGTGCCGCCGCCCTCTCCACCAAGCTGCACGGTGGTCCGCGCGGCGCCGCCAGCCTCGGTACGCCGTTCATCGGGGTCGTCCTGATCGCCGATCCGAACAACTCGGGCAAGCTGGTCAACCAGGTCAACGACATGCTCGTACACGCGCAGACGGGTGCCCGGGTCGTCGGCACGCTCGCCGAAGACCCCGCCGGGGCCGAGCAGTTGGCCGGGCGCAAGCGCGGGCGGCTCGACAAGTCGATGCTCATCAGGTCGGCCCGCAAGGTGACTTCGGATCTGTACCAGCAGTACGGCGCCGCATGGTCCGTACCCGGCCAGGCGCAGCAGATCCAGCAGCCGGGCGGCCAACAGCCCGGCCACGCGGGCTACTCCGGCCATGCCGGAGCCGGCCGATGACCGTTGTCGACCACTCGCTGGTCAAGCGGTTCCGGCAGGACGCCGGTGACCGGATCTCCGAGCAGCGTCGGCTCGACCAGGCCTCCAACGTCACGCCGATGTCCGGCGAGGACGAGCGGCAGTACGCGCGTGCCGTCATAGCCCAGATCCTCGAGGACTACGCCCGGACCGAGATCAACGCCGGGCGTACGCCGCTGGATGCCGAGACCGAGGAGCAGTACGCGGCCGCCGTGCACGCCGCGCTCTTCGGTGTCGGGCGGCTGCAGCCACTGCTCGACAACGTCGACGTCGAGAACATCGACATCAACGGGTACGACCAGGTCTTCGTCGGGTACTCGGACGGGCGTGAGGTTGCCGGTGATCCTGTCGCCGAGAGCGATGAAGAGCTGATTGAGCTCATTCAGGTTCTTGGCGCCTACTCCGGGCTCTCCTCCCGGCCCTTCGACTCCGCCAATCCGCAGCTCGACCTGCGGCTGCCGGACGGGTCCCGACTGTCCGCCGTCATGGACGTCACCCGGCGGCCGGCGCTTTCCATTCGTCGTGCGCGCATGGGGAAAGTCTTCATCTCCGATCTTGTCGGCAACGGGACCGTGACCCCCGAAGTCGCGCACTTCATGGCCTGTGCCGTGCGCGCCCGGAAGAACATCATGATCGCGGGTGCCACCAACGCCGGTAAGACGACGCTGCTTCGGGCCCTCGCCAACGAGATCCCGCCCCACGAGCGCCTCATCACCGTCGAGCGTGCGCTGGAGCTGGGCCTCGACCAGTTCCCCGAACTCCACCCCAATGTCGTGGCGTTCGAGGAGCGGCTGCCCAACTCCGAGGGCCAGGGCATGATTTCGATGGCCGAGCTGGTGCGGCGGTCGCTGCGTATGAACCCCTCGCGGGTCATCGTCGGTGAGGTGCTCGGCGACGAGATCGTGACGATGCTCAACGCGATGTCGCAGGGCAACGACGGCTCGCTCTCCACGATCCACGCCAACAGCTCGCACGAGGTCTTCAACCGTATTTCCACGTACGCGCTCCAGGCGACGGAGCGGCTCCCCATCGAGGCCAGCCAGATGCTCGTCGCGGGCGCGGTGAACTTCGTCGTCTTCATCACGCGGCGCAACAACTTCCATACGGGAGGCCGGCTCCAGCGCATGGTGACCTCGGTCCGTGAGGTCAACGGCGTGGACGGCCGAGTGCTGTCCAGCGAGGTCTTCGCCGAGACCCCGGACGGCCGCATCGTGCCGCACGCGCCCATCTCCTGCCTCGACGATCTGGTCGCGCACGGGTACCGGTTGCCCGGCGGGAACTGGGGGTGACCATGATCAACACCAACATCGACGGGTACGGCGACACGTACTCGGCGGCCGTCGGCTCGCTCGGCTCCATGGGCGGGCTGTTCTCCACCGAGGTCCTGTACTCGCTCGTGGCCGGTATCGCCGTCGGCGGCGGGCTCGCGCTGCTCGCGATCGCGATCCGCGGGCTGCCGGCCAAGCCGGAGCACGAGAAGCAGAAGGCCAGCGAGCGGGCCAACGAACTCATCCGGTTCGCGGGGCAGCGCGGTTCGCTCGCCGCCCTCGTCGGACTGGCCGTGCTGGTGCTCACCCGGTGGGCGGTGGCCGGTATCGCGGCCGGCGTCCTCGTCTTCTTCTGGGACCGTCTCTTCGGTGGCGCGGCGGAGGAACGGGCCGGCATGCGGCGCGTGGAGGCCCTCGCCTCCTGGACGGAGTCGCTGCGCGACACGATCGCCGGTGCGGTCGGTCTGGAGCAGGCGATCCCGGCGTCGGCGCGCGCGGCGGCACCGGTACTGCGTCCGCATCTGGACGCGATGGTCGACCGGCTCCGCTCCCGTACCCCGCTCCCCGAGGCGCTGCAGCAGCTCGCCGACGAGATCGACGACGCGTCCGCCGACATCATCGTCGCGGCGCTCATCCTCAACTCGCGGCTGCGCGGCCCGGGTCTGCGTCAAGTCCTGGGCGCGCTCGCCAAGTCGGCGCGCGAGGAGGTCGACATGCGGCAGCGCGTCATGGCGCAGCGGTCGTCGACTCGGCGGTCCGTACAGATCGTTGTGGCGGTGTCCGTCGCCTTCGTCCTCGGACTCGCCATCTTCAACCGGGAGTTCGTCGAGCCGTACGGCACACCGATCGGCCAGGTCGTACTCGCCGGTGTCTGCGGTCTGTTCGCGCTCGGCTTCTGGTGGCTGCGCAAGCTGTCGACCATCGAGACACCCGAACGCTTCCTCGTACGGGACGACGCGTCCGTGAAGTTCGTACGGCCGCCCCAGGTGCCGAACCCGGGTGCGCAGGGACAGCCGCCGTACGGCGCCGAGGAAGGGGTACGCCGATGAACGACCTGACCATGCCCGTGCTGGTCGGCGCCGTCCTGGGCCTCGGTATCTACGTCCTCGTACGGGCGTTGATGCCGTCGAAGCGGAGCGCTGTCGCGCAGGTCGCGCGGATCGACGCGATGCGGGCGCGGGGAGCGGCGTACGAGTCGGCTCACCGCACGCAGGACGCCGGGCGGATCGGTTCGTTCCGGGCCCAAGTGGGCGTCCGGGTCTCGGACTTCTACTTCCAGCAGGGCTGGGAGCAGCGGTCGCTGCGGGCCGATCTGGCTGTCCTGGACCGGAGTTGGGAGAACTTCCTCGCGACGAAGGTGCTGCTGGGGGCGGCCGGTCTGTTCTTCGGCCCGTTCCTGTTCGCCATCGTCTACACGCTGAGCATGGCCAGCAGCCCGGCCGTCCCGGTCTGGCTGGCGCTGCTCTTCGCGCTGGTCTTCTTCTTCCTGCCCGACCTGGAGGTACGGCGGGACGCGGCCGACAAGCGGCGTGACCTGCGGCGGGTGATCGGGGCGTATCTCGACCTGGTGTCGATGAGCCTGGCCGGCGGCCGGGGTCTGCCCGAGGCGCTGATGGCGGCGGCGGAGGTGTCGGACGGCTGGGCCACCCAGCGCATCCGCAACGCGCTCGCGGACGCCCGTATCACCGGTACCAGCCAGTGGCAGGCGCTGGGTTCGCTGGGCGAGGAGCTGGGTGTGGAGGAGCTGAAGGATCTGTCGGCCTCCCTCGCGCTCGTCGCCGACGACGGAGCCAAGGTCCGTGAGTCCCTCGCCTCCCGCGCCGAGACCATGCGGCACCGCGAACTCGCCGAGATCGAGGGCAGCGCGGGCGAGAAGTCCCAGTCGATGCTCGTGGCCCAGCTGCTGCTCTGCGCCGGCTTCCTGGTGTTCCTGATCTACCCGGCGGCCATGCGGGTGTTCCAGGTCTGAGTCGTTTCCGTACTGCCCATGCCCCAAGATTCTTTTTGATTTGAGAGGACAACTCACCATGAACGGACGGAACTTCAGCACCGGGATCCCGGCAATGGACTTCCTGGTCACCTTCTTCCAGGCCCGGGTGGAGCGCGCGCGCTCCGGCGAGCTGGACCGCGGTGCGTCCGCGGTCGAGTGGGTCATCATCTCCGCGGTCGTCGTGGCGATCGTCGGCGTGGTCGCCGCGATCATCAACACCGCGCTGAGCGACGGCGCCAACAAGGTCGGCGACTGCATCAAGGGCGCCAAGGCGAGCGGCACCTGCTGATCGTCGTACGAAAACGGGGTGTACGGGGTCGAGTCGGTTGACGGGGTTGTTGCTCGTGGGTGGCGCAGGCAGATGGGTACGCCGAAGGGTGGAGGCCGCACGGGAGTCGGCGTCCGCCCGCGGTGACTCCGGCACGTCCGGCGCCGGTAGGTCCGGGGCCGGCAGGTCCGACTCCGGCATGACCGCGATCGAGTTCGTGCTGCTGACGCCCGTACTCTTCTTCATGATCTTCGCGACGGTGCAGTT
Source organism: Streptomyces sp. NPDC002156 (assembly GCF_053593675.1). Classification (NCBI taxonomy): domain Bacteria; kingdom Bacillati; phylum Actinomycetota; class Actinomycetes; order Kitasatosporales; family Streptomycetaceae; genus Streptomyces; species Streptomyces sp. NPDC002156. Next base: position 27,462 of record NZ_JBSFDA010000017.1, read on the forward strand.
CGCGCTGTACTTCTTCGCGGACCATGTGGCCCAGGCTGCGGCCCAGGCCGGCGCCCGCAAGGCCCGTGCCATGGCGCACGACCAGCCGGGAGCCTGGCGGGGCGAGGCGCAGGACGTCGTGGACAGCTACATCCAGCAGCTGGGCCCGAGCCTGGTCCTGTCGCCGAACGTGACGATGCTCCAGCCCGAGGTGAACACGGTGGGCGTGGAGATCACGGCACGGGTGCCCACGGTGTTCCCCGGGTTCGATCTGACGGTGCACGCGCAGTCGGTGGGGCCGGTGGAGCGGTTCGTGCGGGAGGGGGAGAACTGATGGACTCGCCTTCTGATGTACGGAGTCGCGGTGTGCGGGAGTACGGCGACCGTGGCCTGTCCACCATCGAGGTGGTCATCCTCGCCCCGGTGATGATCATGTTCATCCTGGTGCTGGTGGCCTTCGGGCAACTGGTCGACGGGCGGGGGGCGATCGACGGGGCGGCGCGGGACGCGGCCCGTTCGGGCTCATTGCAGTGGGAGGAGGGCCTGGCCATGGCGGAGGCCCGCGCGGCTGCGGAGGCCGACCTGACGGACATCTGCGACGGCCCGGTGACCGTGACCAAGACGAGCGCCGGCTTCGCGGACGCGGACCTCTTCTCGGTCGACGTCAGCTGCGAGGTACGGGGTCTGGCCATGCTGGGCCTGGACATCCCGACGCGGCTGACGGGTTCGTTCACGTCGCCGCTGGACCCCTTCAAGAGGAAGGCAGGGTGAGCCGGATGGACAGCGCTGTCGGAGCGGTCGTGGGCACCTGGTTCAGGTCGCGCCGAGCCCGCCTGGACGACCGCGGCTCGGGCGCCGGCGCCGTGATCATCTTCGCCCTCCTCTTCCTCTCCCTCTCCGCCTTCGTGATCGACGGCGGCATGTCCATCTCGAAGCGGGAGCGCGCGGCGGACATCGCGGAACAGGCGGCGCGTTACGCCGCCCAGGACATCGACCTCGAAGCCCTCTACGGCAACGCGGCGGGCGGCGCCCCGATCAACTTCCAGAACTGCGACGCTCGCGTAAAGGCCTTCGCCCAGGAGATGGGCATGTCCGCCGCGGACACGGGCGCGTCCCACTGCGTGGCGGCCAACGCCGACGAGGTGCAGGTCGAGGTGCAGTTGACGTACTCGCCGGTGTTCACAGGGCTGTTCTACGGCGGGGATGTGACGGTACGGGGCGAGGCGGTGGCGGAGAACGAGGTGGGGTGAGGGGGGTACGGGGCATGTGTCCCGGTGCCCCCACCCCTTAGCTCACTTGCCGCCGCCACCCCTGGTGTCCTTGGTCGTCATCTTCTCGTTGACCTGCTTGGCCAGTTCGTCGTCCAGCTTCTTGAACTCGCGGACGACGGCGTCGGACATGCTGGCGAGGGCGTCCAGTTGCTGGGTGATGTCCTCGCGCCCGTCCTCCCAGTTGGACTCGAAGTCCTCCAGCGCGTCGTTCACGCTGCCGTCGCCGATGTCGTCCCGGTAGGACTCGAAGAGCTTCTTGGTGTGGTTCAGCCGGGTCTTGATGGAACGCAGCCGACTGCCGTAGTCCTCCAGTTCGCTCAGCGGGAGCGTGAGGTCGGACTTGCCCTTGCCCATGTGTGAGTCCCCCGGAGTGCCTCGTAGTCTGATCAGCGTCTGATCGGCACCGTACAACGGAACGGTGCCCGCACGGGCGAACGAGTGAACCAGTGAATGAGTCAACGGGGTGGAGTGAGGACATGGCTCGCTACAGCGAAGCGCAGACGGTCGAGCGAGGTGGGTTCCGGATCAAGGTGCCCGAGTCGTGGTGGGAGTTCGACGTGCGCCCCGAGTCGCGCGACGACTCCATCCGGCGGATGGTGGACGAACGGGTGCGGCAGCGCGAGGAGTTGGCCCCGTACCGCGACACGTACACCGCGTTCCTGCGGAAGGCGGCGGCGGACGCGTGGAAGTCGGGTGCGCTGTACTGCGGTTGCATGGCCGAGAGCTTCGGCGGCGACACCCCGATCACCGGCTCGGTGACGGTCTCGATGGTCGGCGGCCGGGCCCAGGACGGCACACCGCTCTCGACCGAACCGGCGGTCATCGCGGCCCAGTTGGCGGTCAAGGAGGCGAAGCGGGAAGGGGACAGCTGGCGGAAGGTGACGACCGTCGACATCCCCGGCGTCGGCCCGGCGGCGCGTACGTACGGCGTCGAGGACATCGCCGTACCGGGCGACGAACTCGGCCGCACCATCCGGGCTGTGCTGATGCAGACGTTCATCCCGGTGCCAGGCCAGGGGGGCAAGGTGGCTCTGGTGGCGGGCAGCAGCCAGGTGCTGGACCTCGCGGAGTCGTTCTTCGACATCTTCGACGCGATCACTTCGACGTTCCGGTTCGCTGATTAGCCGCTTCACATCGAACGACCGTTCCTTGTAGGTTCACGTGTGCACACGGTTGTTGGTGGCGCGTATGTGACGTGACGGGGGTTGCGGCATGGCGGGGTATCGGCCGGCGGATTGGCATGTCCTGGATCTGGACAAGGACCCGACGCCCGGGGATCCGCACCGGGTGCGTCAACTGGCCCGTACGTTGCATGACTTCGCGGATGATGTCGCGGATGCGTTGCGGTTGATCAAGGGGATGGCGTCGGAGAACGAGACGTTGGAGTGGGCGGGCAAGACCGCTGAGGTGTTCCAGGACGAGTTCGCGGATGTGCCGAAGAACCTGAAGAAGCTGAAGCGGTCGTACGACCTGTGCGGTGACGCGCTGGTGGATTACTGGCCGAAGCTGGAGCGGGCGCAGGCGTTGGCGGACAAGGCGCTGGCGAAGGGGCGGGAGGCGCAGGCGGACCTGTCCTCGGCCAAGTCCCGTCTGTCGTCGGCCGATTCGTGGGTCACCCGTGCCACGAAGGAGTCGGACAAGTACAAGGACGATCCGACCGGCAGCAAGGCGACGGAGCCGCCGGACGAGGCGAAGGTCCGGGCCGCCACCCGCGATGCCCAGCACGCCAAGTCCGCCCAGAGCACGGCCCAGTCGGACGTCGACGGCGCCCAATCGGCCCTGGACGCGGCGAAGAAGATGGCCGAGGACGCGCGGAAGATGCGCGAGGACGCGGCGGGCGAGGCGAAGCGGAAGATCGACGAGGCCTCCGACGCCGGTATCCAGAACCGGAGTTGGTGGGAGGAGGTCGGGGACTGGTTCACCGACAACTGGGACAGCATCGTCGCGGTGTGCAAGATCGTCGTCGCGGTCGTGGGCATCGTCGCGATGATCATCGGGGGGCCGATCCTGGGCGCGATCGTGCTGATCGCGGCGCTGGTCGTGCTCGCGGACACGCTCTACAAGTATTCCAAGGGACAGGCGTCCCTGTGGGACGTGGGCCTGGCCGCACTCGACTGCATACCGGGCATGAAGGGGCTGACCACCCTCGGCGGCCTCGCCAAAGGCATGAAGGTGTTCGGCAAGACGGGCCTCAAGGGCATGGCCATGGGCCTCAGGGGGCTGGGCAAGGGCGCCAAGGGTGCGATCGCGGACGGCGCCAAAGGCGCGTACAACCGGCTCAAGTCCAAGATCTTCGGCTGTGGCGACCCGGTCGACGTCGCCACGGGTGCGATGTATCTCCAGCAAACCGACATCGAGTTGCCCGGTGTGCTGCCTCTCAGTTTTGTCCGCCGAACCGCCTCGAACTATCGCAGCGGCTGGTGGTTCGGACCGTCCTGGTCGTCCACGCTCGACCAACGGCTTGAGGCGGACGAGGAGAACGTCGTCTTCGTCACCGATGACGGCATGCTCCTCGCCTACCGGCGCCCATCAGCGCCGGGAACCCCCGTGTTCCCGGAACAAGGACCTCGTTGGCCGTTGACGCTGCTCGACGGCGACGGCGACGGCGACGGCGACGGCGACGGCGGCTACCGGATACACGACCCTGATTCAGGACACACTCGCGAATTCGCCGCCCCAGCCGATGGCCTGGCACTCCTGCGGAGCATCACCGACCGGAACAGCAACGTCATCGCCTTCGACCACGGGCCGGACGGAACGCCACTCGCCATACGGCACTCCGCCGGACACCACCTCGCCTTCACCGTCGACGAGGGCAGAGTCACGGCGCTGCGGCTGGTCGGCGCCGGCCAGGACGGATCCGACGTCACCATCAGGCGCTTCGCGTACACGGACGGCCAACTCACGGACGTCGTCGGATCATCCGGCGTGCCCCTGCGCCTCACGTACGACGAACGGTTGCGAGTCACGTCCTGGACGGACACCAACGGCAGCTCGTACAGCTATGAGTACGACGATCGGGACCGATGCACGGCTCAGGGCGGAGAAGCGGGCCTTCTCGCCTTCACGTTCGCCTACGACGGTGTCGACGCGCACTGGCCCGACCACCGTGTCACCACAGTGACGAGCCCGTCCGGAGCGGTGAGCCGATACGTCGTCAACACCGACTGCCAAGTGGTCGCGGAGGCGGATCCCCTGGGCGGCCTCACCAGGATGACGTACGACGCCGACCATCATCTCCTGTCGCGTACCGACCCGCTCGGGCGTACGACGAGTGTGGTGAACGACGATCAGGGCCGTCCTGTGGCCGTCGTGCGTCCCGACGGCGCGCGCACCGAGTACACGTACAACGAACTCGGTCTCCTCAGCGCCATCACCCTGCCCGACCACAACACGGTGCGCTGCCAGTACGACGAGCGAGGCAACCGCACCTCGATCACCGACGCGGACGGCGCCGTGTTCCGGTACGCCTACTCGGCGACGGGGCACATGCGCGGGCTCACCGACCCGCTCGGACACCTCACCACGGTCCGCACCGACCCGGCCGGGCTCCCCGTCGAGATCGTGGATCCGCTCGGCGGAGTCGTCCGCCATGAGCGGGACGCCTTCGGCCGCACCATTCGGCTGACGGACCAGCTGGAAAACGTCACTCGCCTCGAATGGTCCACGGAAGGCAGGCTCACACGCCAGACCGACGCGGACGGTAGCGAGGTATGGGAGTACGACGGAGAAGGCAATTGCCGACAGCACCAGGACGCCGCCGGTCACGTCAGCACCGATGAATACGGTCAGTTCGACCTGCTGACGGCGCGGACGGATCCCACGGGAGCCCGCTTCACCTATACCTACGACACTGATCTGCGTCTGACCCAAGTCACCGCGCCCACCGGCGAAGCGTGGCGGTACGAGTACGACGCCGCCGGACGCATGGTTTCCGAAACGGACTTCGGTGGCATCACCACCGCTTATGCCTATGACCTCGCGGGGCAGCTCGTCGCTCGCACGAATGCTCTCGGGCAGGTCGTGCACAGTGACCACGACGTTCTCGGACGGATGATCCGTAAGCGGGCGGACGGAACGAGCACAGAGTTCCGCTATGACCTCTGCGGTCGCCTCATGGAGGCGACCGGCCCGGATGCGACGATCAGCGTGACCCGGGATCGCGCAGGCCGGCTCCTGGCGGAGACAACGAACGGTCGGCGTCTTGCCCACACCTACGACCCGGCCGGGCGACGTCGTACACGCACGACTCCCAGTGGCGCGGAGAGCTGCTGGAGCTACGACACGGCGGGCAGCGCCGTCGAACTCGTCAGCTCCGGTCACACCATCCGGTTCGACCGCGACCGCGCAGGCCAGGAAATCACCCGCCGCATCGGCGAGAGCACGGTCGTCTCGCATACGTACGACCCGCTCGGACGCGTCACCTCCCAGTCCCTCGTCCAGGACGGACACACGAGGAGCCTGCGCCGGTACACCTACCGACCCGATGGCCACCTGGCGGGAATCGAGCGCCTCCACGGTGTGCCGAGCCGTTACGAGTCGGACCCGCTCGGACGGATCACGGCGGCCACCGGCCCACAGGGTCCCGAGCGTTACGACTACGACTCCCACGGCAATCAGACCGAGGCGTCGTGGCCCGCCGCATTCCCCGGGCAGGAAGCCCTGGGAGAACGGACGCATCGAGGGCTGCGCCTGGAACGCGCCGGAGCGATGCGATACGAATACGACGCGCAGGGCCGCGTCACCCTCCGTCAGAAAACACGACTGTCACGCAAGCCGGACACCTGGCGCTACGAGTGGGACGCGGAAGACCGGCTGACGGCCGCCACGACTCCGGACGGTACCCGCTGGACGTACCGTTACGACCCGCTCGGGCGCCGTATCGCCAAGGAACGGCACGCCGCTGAGCACGCGAGTGTCGCCGAACGCACGGAGTTCGTCTGGGACGGCACCACCTTGTGCGAACAGACGACCACGTCCTTCCAGCAGCCCGACCCCGTCACGCTGACCTGGGACCACCAGGGCATCCACCCCATCACACAGACGGAGCGAATAACCGACGCGGGTACACCGCGAGAAAAGCAGGAAGAGCAAGAAGAGCAGGAAGAGATCGACCGGCGTTTCTTCAGCATCGTCACCGATCTCGTCGGAACCCCCACCGAGTTGGTGGACGAGGAGGGGGACACCGCCTGGTACGCGCGATCCACCGTGTGGGGTACGACGGTCTGGAACCGTTCTGCCAGGGCGTACACCCCGCTGCGCTTCCCCGGCCAGTACTTCGACCAGGAAACGGGTCTGCACTACAACCTGTTCCGGCACTACGATCCCGAAACGGCCCGCTACCTGACACGTGATCCGCTGGGTCTGGCGGCCGGGTCCAACCCCGTCACCTACGTGCACAACCCGCTCACCTGGGCCGACCCGCTGGGGTTGACCCCCTGTGAGGATGCGGCCAAACAGGCCGCCGCGCGCAAGGAGACGGTGCTGGGGAAGGAGATACCCACACGTTCCGAAGGCTCGGTGGGCAGCGCCACGAGCCACGACTACAAGAAGACGTTCTTCGCTGCGAATCCGGATCTCGAAGGGAAAGTTGTCGTACACCACGCAATTGAGCAGCAGACACTCAAGCGATTCCCTGGCCTTTTCTCGGCCGATGAGATCCACTCTCTCGAAAATCTTCGTGGAATCCCCAAGGGGGATATCAACAGCAGGGTCCATCTCAGTCAGATTCGCATCGAATGGAATCAGTTCTACAACAGTCACCCGAATCCCACGAGGCAGGAGGTTCTTGATCAAGTCACGCGCGTCGATGATATGCTTGGCAACTGGTTCAACCCGCGCGTCCGATAGCGGTGTTCACGTAAGCAGGGAGATGGGTCCAAGAAATGTGGCGTGAGATTGTCGAAGAGTTCACATCGGCGGAGCCGCGCGATCCCGCAGAACCAAGCGCTGTCGACCGTATCGAAGAGGCCCTCGGGCAGTCACTCCCTCAAGACCTCCGCAGCTTCCTGCTGGAGACAGACGGATTGGGCGGAGCGTACGGCACCGACGTCGTCTGGCCTGCCGAGCGCATCCTGAGCGACAATCTCTACTTCCGGAACGACACGCAGTTCCAGCAGCTTTACATGCCTTTCGACTCGCTCATTTTCTTCGGCGACAACGGCGGGGGAGACCAGTTCGCCTTCGTGCGGAAACCGGAACGCGACGACGTGTTCGTCTGGGACCATGAAACGGACGGCCGCAACTTTGTTTCCGCCGGCCTGGGGAGCTACTTGCGCAGCGCGCTGGCGAGCGGCGGGGAAGACTGGTACCGATAATTTTGTCCCGGGACATTCGCGCCGTAGTGACAGGCTTCCGTGGCGCCGAGCCGCTTCCCGGCCTGCCTGACAGCTGGCACTGGTCGCCGGCGCCCGGGATCGACTTCGCCGGGTCGCTGTCCGCTGACGGAAAGCGGCTGCTCCAGCTGAGCGGCCGCGACTCCTACGACCAGGCCCTCGCCGTCAGCACCCTTCGCTTCACCCGAGAGCACGAGGACGCGATCTTCGCCCGCAATTCCTTCCTGGGCGCGCTCGACGGCTTCGAACCGCCCGCCGGACACCGCTTCGACGCGGTGGTGGGCATCGCGCCCGAGGTCCACCGCTTCTACCGAGTCGAGAATCCGGACCTGACCCCGCACGTCCGGCTGACCTTTCCGGCGTACGCCTGCGAGTTCTCCGGCGCCGAAACGCTCGACGAGGCCATCACCCGATACCGCATGCTGCGCCTGAACCATCTCGGCCGCTCCCCCCTCCCCTTCCTGAAGATGCGGTACGCCAACACGCGCACCCGGGGCAGGAGCACGAACCCCGGCCGCGGCTTCACCGAGCCGGCGCGGCTCGTGGAGGAGCTTCGGCTGATGGACGGCGGAACCGGGAGCTTCGTCGAGTTCGAGAACCGGCACGGCGATGTGTGGCGTGCCGAATGGCACGGTGCCTGGTTCGTCGCCGAGTGGAACAACCAGAACGGCACGCCACAGCAGACGGAACTCGACGAACTCGTCGAGTTCGCCTCCGCGAGGCTGTACGACTGAGTGATCGGCGTCCGCCGCTGAACGACAGGTAAGGACGAAGGTTGGATATGACGTCCGAGTACGACTGGGAGAGCGGCAAGGGCCTGCTGGGTATCGACGACCCCGCCGAGTGGGATGCCGCGTTCGAGCGCGGCGAGGATCATCTCGGTACGGCGGTGATCGGGTTGGCGTTCAACTGCACGCTGGTCGAGGCCTCTCCGCGCATCAAGAGGGCGATGCAGTTGCCGGACCGCGGTCAGCGCGGGTTCGCGTTCACCGCGGCGGGCGCTGCGGCGCGGCTCAACGGTGAGCTGACCCCGGAGCTGTACGCCGCACTGCGGGCGGAGGGCCATCGCGGCTTCGCCGAGACCGCCGTCGACGACACCCTGACGTTCGTGCCGTTCCGGCAGCTACCGCCGTGGTTCAAGTGGCGGTGGCTGCTGGTCACGGTGCGGGACAAGCTGGACGCCTGGCGGCTGAATGCCACGTACGTGGCCGAGGACGCTTGGAAGGCCCTGCGCCGACGTCGCTCTTGAGGGAGACGAGGGCAGGTGGCTGTGGGGGTGTTCGCCGTCCGCCTGCGTCGGCTGTGTCGACCCGTCGAAGATTCAGGATCGAGACAACGTGAGCAGCACCTTCAAGTACCGTCTCCGGAGCCCTCTCGGTGGTCTCGCCGCCGACCTGACGGCGGAGTACGCCCCTCTGGGCGCTGGTGAGGAATTCTTCCTGCAGGTTGATCGACACGTGCGCCTCTCGCTGCCCAAGGGTGTCAACTGGCGGGACGCGTGCTGGCTGTCCTTCGGTCTGGCGGCTCATGCGCCCGATCTCGTGTCCCGGAATCCTGAAGGAATTCTCGTCCGAGTGACTTCGCTCGATTTCCCGCCTGCTCATTTCCGGTCGGAAGTTGCGGCATTGGCCCTGGACGGCTGGGTCCGGCAGGAATTTGCCCTGCCCGATCGCGGGTTGCGGGCTGTCTTCGACGCGGAGGAGAGAAGCTACCGGTTCCAATGGGGAGAGCATGTCGAGCCGTTCTCGGACGGCCTTCCGGAGTGAATCCCGAGAAGATGTGAGGCTGAACGGTATGTCCGAGCAGGTCAGCACCACTTCGGGAGCTCGCCGACGTATCGGTGGGCAATCTTCTCGCGCACCGACACCAAGACGTGGAACGCTTGCTCGCCGGTACCCGAGCTGTCTGCCGATTCAGCGACGCGGCCATGGCGATCGTCGACGAGCTGGGCCGGTTCCGTGACCATGAGGTGCCAGCGGCGTTCCTGGTCCTGTGGTCCGCGGGGATCACGGCTGCCATCGCCGCCGGTACGGAACCACGGCAGGGAGCGGCCGGGGTTGCCGAAGTCCTCGGCATCGCAGCGGACTTGGCGGACGCGACGGGCGGGAGTGCCCCGGTGGATGTCTTCAGGATGTGGCGAGTTGCTCATCTGCCGGGCATCCTTCGCCCCGAGTCGGATGCGCCGGGGAGTGGAAGAGCGGGCTTCCGGGCGTACGACGAGATGCTGGAGGAACTGCTGGGGAACATCGGTGTCTGGAATCCGTTGCCCGGACTGCGCTGTATCGCGGCCGGACCGGCGCCCGTCGCATACGGCTGCTGCGGCGCTGTGCGCTCGGCCGTCTGCCGCGATGCCGATGCCAATGCCGGGTGCGATCCGCGTACCTGGTTCTCGTCGGTGTCAACAGCACGCCAGCATCGGCGCGCGGCGTCACTGCACGGTCACTTGGTAGGCCGTGGTCAGGTGGCCGTGCGCGAGGTGTCGGCCTTGAGGACGTCGACGAATGTGGCGAAGGCTCGGGACGGGAAGGTGAGCGTCCCGTGGTCCGGGTCTTTGGAGTCGCGTATGGCGACGCGGGTGGGCAACTCCGCTATCTCTACGCAGGTGTTGCCCTCGGCGCCGCCGGAGAACGTGGACTTCCGCCAGTTCAGTGCTTGAGCCATGGGGTGCTCCTCACAGTTCCTTCGACAGGCGGTGGATGAAGTCCCGGGACGCCACGGGGTCCAGTGTCGCCCCCTCCACCTTACGGAAAAGTGTTCGAAGCGTGCTCAGTTGGGGTTCCGCGTCGATGAACGTGGTGTCGGCTGCGCCGTCCCGGAACCCAGTGTCGAGTTGGGGCACCGGACCACCCATGTACATCATCGAGGCGCCGGCACCGCCGAAGCCGTCCTGGTCGGTGGGGATGACGCGCACGGTGGCCTGCCCCTGTTCGATCTGGTCCAGGATCTGCCGGAGTTGAGCACGGGAGACGTGGCGGTCGCCCACGCGGATGCGTAGAGCGAACTCGTGGACGATCGTCTCGTACGGGGTGGGGTCGTCGCCTTCGATGACCGTACGTCGCCGCATGCGATGCTCCACTCGGGGCGCCAACTCGCTCTCCGGCAGCTCCGGACGCATGTATCCGAAGACGGCTCGGGCGTAGTCCGGGGTCTGGAGGAGCCCGGGAACGTGGGTGACCACGACCTCGCGCAGGAAGGTCGCGTGGTGCTCCGCCTCGGCCACGTCCAGGTTCACCGGCGGCAGAACTCCTCGGTACTCCTCCCACCAGCCGCGCGTGCGATCGGTGGCCATCGACACCAGGGCGTCGATCAACGCCTCGTCCGTACAGGCGTAGTGGGCTGCGAGGCGGCGTACGCGTTCAGCGCTCACGCCCACGACTCCGGACTCGATCTGACTCATCTGGACCGAGTCGGCCCCGAGTAGTGCTGCGGCCTCGCGGGCCTTCATGCCTGTTGCCTCGCGCAGTTTGCGCAGTTCAGTGCCCAGCCGCACTCTGCGGGCCGTGAGATGCCTCTTCGGCGGCACCGATCCCCCCTCGTTGTTTCAACTTCGCCGTGTGTATGCCCCGTTCGAGGGTCAGAGTATGGCAACGGGTTGCTTTTTCCTAAAGTTAGGAAATACCGTCGGTGATGCGACGCACACGCTGCGGAATCGCCGGGATCCCGGAAGCGCACCACTCCGTCCTGCCACGACGGCTGCGGCACGGCCACCGCCCGCACCCCCAGCGACCAGGCAACTCCCCTCGCCAGCACAGGAGTTAACGCATGCCGGAATCCAAAGGAAACGACCTCGCCGGGAACGAACCCTGGGAGTACGTCCTCCACATCCCGCACGACCTCCGCGCGGTCACCGTGTGCCGCCGTACCGTCCGCCTCGTCCTCACGATGCACGGCCTGATCCGCCTCACCGACGTCGCCGAGCTCCTTGTGACGGAGCTGGTCAGCAATGCCGTACGCCACACCAAGGGTCCGGTGGCCCTTCGTCTGCGGATGCGGGACGGCTTCCTGCGGGTCGGGGCGTGGGACGCCGACCCCGAACCGCCCATGCCGCCGCCCTCATCAGAGGCGTTGACGCAGCTCACGCACATGGAGGAGGGGCGCGGCCTGACCCTGGTCAGTTCCTGCGCCGACCTGTGGGGCTGGCAGCCGCTGGCCAGGAACGGCCTGCGAGGCAAATACGTATGGGGTGACCTCGTCGCGGCCTAGCTCGTTGACCGAACCGAACGGAAGATGGAAAGGAGAGCGGATGGTCGGCTCGTCGCACGAAGGCCTGCACCGGATCTGCCAGAAGGACCCGGCGAGTTTCACACGCACCCTTCAACGTGTGCTGCACATTCCGATCCCCGAGCCGCGTGACTTCGCGGTGCTCAACGCGGATCTGACCGAGATCGAGCCGATCGAGCGACGCGTGGACACGTTGCTGAGAGCGGAGACGGACGAGGGTACGTACCTCTTGGTCGTCGAGTCGCAGGGAAAGCAGGACGAGAGGAAGCGGGGCAGTTGGGCGTACTACCTCAGCTACCTGCACGCGAAGTACCGCTGGGAGCCGGTGCTGATCGTCCTGACCCAGAGCAGATCCACGGCCCGCTGGGCGGCGCAGCCGATCCGCCTGGGCCTGCCCGGCTGGCACTCGCTCACGGTACGGCCGCTCGTGCTCAGCCCGGAGAACGTGCCGCTCGTCGTCGACCAGGCCGAGGCCGAGCGGGATGTGTTCCTCGCCGCGTTCTCCGCGATGACGCATGGTAGGGGCCCGGGTGCCGCTGCCATACTGAAACCGCTGGCGGCAGCGCTGGAGACCACCGACCCCGAAGGCGCGGGGATGCTCGCGCAGTTTGTCGAGTCATGTCTGGGCGATGCTCAGGCCAAGCAGATCTGGAAGGAACTGATGATGCCGGTCAACTACTTCTTCCGGCACGAGGTCGCCGAGAAGGTCCGGGAAGAGGGTCGGGAGGAGGGCATCGAGAAGGAACGTGCGTCGATGGTCCTCCGGATCCTCGACTGGCGCGGTATCGCGGTGCCAGACTCTGTGCGTGACCGAGTGGAGGCCTGCTCGGACCTGGGCCAGCTCGAAATCTGGGCCCAGAGAGCGGTCAACGCGACGAACGCGGATGACCTGTTCGCCGGCGGTGCGGGCTGATCCGCCCGGGCCGCCCAGGCCGTTGGGACTCGGCCCGCGTCACCGGTTGACCGACTGGATCTCCTGGACGTCGATGTCCTGCGTCGTCTCGAGCGTGCCGTTCGGGAGGTCGCCCCCGGTGCCGTCGCTGCCCTGCCAGGTGATCTCCCAGGTGACGGAGGCCCGCAGCTGGTAGGGGGTGCCGTCGGTCGCGCGGAGGTAGGTGATCCCGCACGGCGGGGGATCGGATGCCCTGCTCGCCTCGTACGGCGTGCCGATCGAGCCGTCCCCGTTGATCGTGCAGTCGCCCGAGGCCGGGTAGGTCGTGGCGTCGGTCGTGCCCGGGTCCAGGTGGAGGGCGACCGGCTTGGCCGTCGTTTCCGCCCACAGGCCCGTGTTGGGGAGCGCGGCGCGGACCTTGACCTCCTGGAAGGTGCCCTTGTCCAGCCAGACCCAGGTGGGCAGGTTGACGGTGGACTTGGCCGCCGGCCTCAGCTCCACCTCGGTCTCGGGGACCTTGATCTTGTCGTAGGCGTACTCGGCGAGGGTCTTCGGGGTGGGCATGTTCGGGTCGTTCGGGGTCTGGCCCGCGTCGACCCAGAACATGATGCGGCCGCAGTCCCACGAGTCCGGGTCGCCGACGTCAGGCGCGACCCCACGCCAGAAGTAGCCGTTCTTGCCGAGGTTGTAGTTCTCGTAGCCCGCGGCGGAACTGTTGGTGGGGGAGCTCAGATCGAAGTTGTCCGCGGGCTTGCCGTCCTTGTAGTGGTCCGTCCACAGCTCTTTGCCCCACCACGACTCATGGATGCCGACATCGCCGCCGCCGTCCGTGTCCACGAACGTCTTGAGCTGCGCGGGCGTGAACTCGGGCTCGTACCAGCACGCCGGGGGCTTCCAGTTGGGGTCGAGCGTGGCGACGTTCCCCCGCTTGCCGCCGCCGTCACCGCCACTCACGTACTTGATCCGGATATGGGAGACCGAGGCCGACAGACCCCCCTTGCCGTCGGTGCCCCCGGTGGACTCGTCGGGCGGCGGCACGTTGGTGTTGGTCGTCGGCCCGGCGGCGTTCGCAGTACCTACTGACAGCAGCACGGACGCACATGCCAGCGCTGCGGACCACGGCAGAACTCGACGCGTGGACGTCATCGCCGGCACCCCTTCACGCGCCCTTGCACCTCGATCTGCAGAACCTTCCAGATCTTCTGGGACGCCTGCGGCGGCTTCATCAGCAGGCGGAACTCCTGATAGTCGTCGAGGCTCGGTTCCGTGTACTTGATCTTGTTCGTCTTGACGTTCTTGCCGTAGAACTTGCTCTGGTCACGGCACATCGTCACGAGGACACCGCCGGAAGAGCCCACGTCGTCGGTCTTGGCCTCGTAGTAGCTGTCGGTTCCCGTGGCTGTCCATTCGCCGTCCAAATACGCCTGGATCTGCTCCTTGGCGTATTTCGTGGCATTTCCGAGCGAGTAGAACTCATATGCCGGGTCCTCGGCGTCCTGGGCGGTGATGCCGTGGTTCAAGGCCAGGATGTAGTTCTTCGCATTGTCGAGGGCTGCCGCGTGCTGGGCGTCGGACGGTTGAGTGACGTCGAACTGGACCTTCAGATCGCTCGGCAGGCTCAGGTCCGGTTGGCCGGCAGCCACCGGAGCAGAAGCAGAAGCCGACGCCGAAGCGCTCCCCGCCCCCGACTCCGCCCCCTTGATGTCATCCGGCGACGAGTCACCATCACCCCCACCGCACCCGCTGACCAGAAGAGCCGCTGTCGCGGTGAACGTAGCTACGGTGACGGACAGGGCGCGGCGGGCCACGGTTGATCTCCCCCGGGGTTGGCTTGTGTACGGCAGAGAACGAAGCTATCAGCGGTGCGTAGAGGGCATTTGCGTGCCGCCAGGGGATTGTGTGGGGACCGTGAGGAGTGTGTCGTGGCGGTTGCGAACGGTACGTATGCGGGGTGCCGTCGGAACCCGGCGTCCACCCCGCCCCGGACCTCGCCCCGGACCTCGCCCCGGTCCCCGGCCCGGACTTCGCCCCACCGCCCCCCACGCCCGAAATAAGATCCCGATAGGCTCAGCACACCCCCGCCACACCCCCGCGCCCTCTCCCACCCCACACGACACAAACCCAGGACACCCGCCATGCCGCGACGCAGCACTTCAAGCCGGACGGGAAATCCGACGGGCAGCCCGACGGGAGGCTCGTCGGGATCCGGGACTCCCCGGAACCGGACTCCGCAGCCTCTGCCCCGCCGGCGGCGGAGTTTCGGTGACTTCGTCAAGGCGTTTCTCGCGTTCGTCGCCCTCGTCGTTCTGCTCGTCGGGGTGCCCTACGCGCTCGCCGTGACGATCGGCTGGCCCTTCCCGGACGGCATGCCGTCCCTGGACTGGCTGCAGGAAGAGATCACGGTCAACACCTTCCTCGGTGTGCTCGGGGTCATCGTGTGGATCGCCTGGGCGCAGTTCACCGCGTGCGTCCTCGTCGAGATCAAGGCCGCGCTGTCCGGCGTCGGAATGCCTGGCCGCGTGCCCGGGGCCGGGCCCAGCCAGCTGCTCGCGCGGCAGCTCGTCGCCGCGCTGCTGCTGGTCGGAGCCACCGCCGCGTCCCTCACACCCGGGCTCTCGCAGCTCGGTAACAGTTACGGCGACAACCAGCGGGGCACCGTCGCCTCCGCCCAGGCCACGCCGGGCGGTTCACTGAGCGGGATCTTCGCGCAGCAGCAGGAGCAGGCGGCCGACACCGCCGCCGCGATCGGCCGGCAGGCCGCCGACGCCGCCAGCCATGCCGAGGTCGGGGGCCCGTCGGTCAAGGCCGAGAACACGAAGTACTACCGGATCCAGCCTCCCGAGGGCCGACACCACGACTCCCTCTGGGAGATAGCCGAACGGCACCTCGGCGACGGTCGCCGGTACGGCGAGATCTACCAGCTCAACAAGGACCGTGTGCAGCCCGACGGTTCACGCCTCTCCGAGGCCAGCCTCATCCGGCCCGGCTGGATCATGCAGATGCCCGGCGACGCCCGCGGCGGCGACCTCGTGGACATGTCCAGCACCGCCACCGCCCCTGACGCCGGCCCCGCCGTCTCCGCGCAGGTGCAGCAGCAGATCAACACGTACGCCCAGGCCGGCGGTGACCACGCCCAAGGCACAGGCGGCGGCACCGCCTCCCTCGACACCAACACCACCCGCATCAGTGTCCCCAAGCAGCAGAGCCCC
The DNA here is from genome assembly GCF_053593675.1 of Streptomyces sp. NPDC002156. Classification (NCBI taxonomy): domain Bacteria; kingdom Bacillati; phylum Actinomycetota; class Actinomycetes; order Kitasatosporales; family Streptomycetaceae; genus Streptomyces; species Streptomyces sp. NPDC002156. Next base: position 43,369 of record NZ_JBSFDA010000017.1, read on the forward strand.
GCCGCAACTCCCGCCGTACACCACGAGCAGCACGCGGCCACGGCCACCGAAACCGCCTCCGAGTCCGCCTCCGACGCCGGTTTCTCCTTTGGCCTCCCCGAAGCCCTCCTCGGCGCCCCCCTCCTCGCCGCCGGTCTCCTCGGCGCCCTCGGCCGCCGGCGCCGGCAGGCCCTGTGGCAGTCCGCGCTCGGTGCGGTCGGCGGGCGGCGCGGCATGGAGCCGCCCACACCGACCGGCGCCGCCGCCGATGCCCAGGACGCGCTCCTCATCGGCGCCGACCCCGAAGGCGTACGCCTGCTGGACCGCTCGCTGCGCGGCCTCGCCGCCTCCCTGGCCGGGGAGTCCCGCCCCCTCCCCACCGTCTACGCCGCCTGGCTCAGCAACGGTGACCTGCATCTGCAACTCGCGCAGCCTGCCGGGAAGCCCCCGGCCCCGTGGCAGCTCGGCCAGGACCAGACCTTCTGGCTGCTGTCCCGGACCGACGCCGAGCGGTACGAGGATGTCGACACCGCCGCTCCCTACCCGGGGCTCGTCAGCCTCGGGACGATGGACGACTCGCGGCTGCTGCTCAACCTGGAGTCGGTGCCCGGCATCGTCTCCCTCAGCGGCAGCGAGTCCGACCGGGCCGCCGTATTCGCCTCCGTGGCAGCCGAGTTGGCCACCAACGGGTGGTCCGACCGCATGACCATCACCCTCGTCGGCTTCGGCGAGGACCTCACGCCCCTCGCCCCCAACCGGCTGCGCCACCTCGACGACATCGAGGCCCTGGTGGAGACCATGGAGGCCGAGACCCGGCAGCGGCGCGGGGCACTGGGTGCGGCCGGCCACGACTCCGTACTCACCGGCCGCACCGGGCCTGCCCAGCACACCCGTTGGGCCCCGCACCTCGTCCTCCTCGCCGCCTCACCCTCCGCCGACGACGCCGTCAAGCTCGCCGAACTCGCCGCCGACGCAAGCCGGTTGGGCATCGGATACCTCGTCGGCACCGACAGCGGTGATCTGCCCGGCGCCGCCTGGGAGATGGAGATCACCAGCGAGGGCAAGCTCCTCGCGCCGCTCCTCGGGCTCGAACTCGACGCCCAGACCCTCCCCGTCGCCCAACAGCGGGCGATCGTCGAGCTGTTCGTCAACGCCGACCCCGAGCGCACCCCCGAAGGGCCGGCGGCCACGCCCCCGTTCCTCGTCGACATCAGCGAGCAGGGACGGCCCGCGGTGTACGCGCGGCTCGTGGGGCCGTACGAGATCATCGGCCTCGACACCCCGGACGGGGAGCGCAGCCCGCTCCAACACGAGGCGCTCGCCCTGCTGTTGCTGCACCGCGAGGGCGTGCACCCGCGCGTGCTCGCCTCCGCGCTCTGGCCGCGCGGCGTCACCGACGACGTACGCGAGGCCCTCCTCGAACGGCTCCGCGTCTGGCTCGGCGCCGACCCCGACGGCACCCCCCGCCTCGCCACCGACGCCAACGGGCGGCTCACGCTCGCCCAGTCGGTCGTGTCCGACCTCGACGTACTGCGCTCCCTCTACCACGAGGCCACGCAGGGCAGGGGCGTCGACAGCCGGGTCGTCCGCGGACGGCTGCTCACCGACGCGCTCGCGCTGGTGCGCGGACCGCTGCTCGCCGACCGTCCCGAGGGCCGCTACGGCTGGCTCACGCACGAGATCATCGACGCCCAACTCCCGCTCCTGGTCGCGGACATCGGGCTCGCGCTCTCCGAGTTCCACCTCGTGAAGAACCGCGCCGAGCGAGCCATCGAGGCGCTGAACGCCGCCCTCAACTCCGCCCCCGGCGACGAGCGCCTGTGGCACGAACTCCTGCGCGCCACCCACACCACCGGCGACACGGACAAGCTCCAGCAGCTCGCCGCCGACCTGATCCGCCGCAGCGGCGCACGCGGCCTGCCGCCGCGCACCGAGGCCCTCCTCGACGAACTGCTGCCGACGTGGCGCGACGGCACAGCGGCAGTGGGATGAGCGTTGTGGGAATGAGAGTTGTGGGATGAGAGCTGTGGGATGAGCATCGACCAGTTGCTCGTCGTGGTCGCCGCGCTGTGGGGCGCGGCGGCCGGGACCCTCGTGCCCCGCGCCGCCTACCGGTTCGCGGTCCCGCCCGAGGAGCCCTGGCAGGCCAGCTGTCCGCAAGGGCACGCGCTGGGTGGCTGGCTGGGCCGGGCGCGGTGCGCGGTCTGCGCAGGAGGCGAGCCCACCCGGGACGCCGGGCACCTCACGGCGGACGCGACAGCACCCTCGTACGACAAGAGCGCCTCGTACGGTCCCAGCACCCCCCTCCTCGCCCTCGCCACCGCGCTCGTCTGCGCCGCCCTCGCCGCCGCGACCGGTACGCGGCCCGAACTGGGGGCCTGGCTGCTGCTCGCGCCCGTCGGGGTGCTGCTGGCGGTCGTGGACTTCCGGGTGCAGCGGCTGCCCGACCTGCTGACCCTTCCGCTGGCCGCCGCCGCCCTCGTCCTGCTGGGCGTGGCCGCGCTGCTGCCCGAACACGCGGGCGAATGGCTCACCGCGCTCTTCGGCACGCTGCTGCTCGGGGGCGCGTACTTCGTGCTCTTCCTCATCAGCCCCAACGGCATGGGCTTCGGCGATGTGAAGCTCGCCCTCGGGCTGGGGGCCGTCCTGGGCTGGTACGGCTGGGGGAGTGTCGTGCTCGGCACCTTCGCCGGATTCCTGTTCGGCGGCCTGTACGGGCTCGCGCTCGTCGTCGCACGGAAGGCCGGCCGCCGTACGTCGATCCCCTTCGGCCCGTTCCTGATCGCGGGCGCCTTCGTCGGGCTGCTGATCGGCGCGTACGCGGCCTGACGTGAGGCCTGGCAGGGCGCTGACGTAGGCTGGAACGGTCCGCCCCACGCCTTCGAAGGGACGCCCGGTGACCGAGAACGCCGACCTTGTGCCGTTTGATGTCGCAGCCGTCCTGGACCGTGCCGCCGCGGGCGGGCGGATCACCCCCGAAGAGGCGCTCCACCTCTACCGCGACGCCCCGCTGCACGCGCTCGGCTCGGCCGCCGACGCCGTACGCCGCCGCCGGTACGCGGGTACGGAGCACATCGCGACGTACATCATCGAGCGCAACATCAACTACACGAACGTGTGCGTCACGGCGTGCAAGTTCTGCGCCTTCTACGCAGCCCCCAAGGACAAGGCCAAGGGCTGGACCCGCGACCTCGAAGACATCCTGCGCCGCTGCGCGGAGACCGTCGAACTCGGCGGCACGCAGATCATGTTCCAGGGCGGCCACCACCCGGACTACGGCGTCGAGTACTACGAGAAGCACTTCGCCGCGATCAAGGCCGAGTACCCGCAGCTCGTCATCCACAGCCTGGGGGCGAGCGAGGTCGAGCACATGGCCCGGATCAGCAAGGTCAGCGTGGAGGAGGCGATCACCCGTATCCACGCGGCCGGTCTCGACTCCTTCGCCGGCGCCGGCGCGGAACTCCTCCCCGCGCGCCCCCGCAAGGCCATCGCGCCCCTCAAGGAGTCCGGCGAACGCTGGCTGGAGATCATGGAGACCGCGCACGGGCTGGGCGTCGAATCGACGTCCACCATGCTCATGGGCACCGGCGAGACCAACGCCGAGCGCATCGAGCACCTGCGGATGATCCGTGACGTACAGGACCGGACGGGCGGCTTCCGCGCCTTCATCCCGTACACCTACCAGCCCGAGAACAACCACCTCAAGGGCCGTACGCAGGCCACGATCTTCGAGTACCTGCGCATGATCGCCATCGCCCGGCTCTTCATGGACAACATCGCCCACATCCAGGGCTCGTGGCTCACCACGGGCAAGGAGGCGGGCCAACTGTCCCTGCACTACGGCGCGGACGACCTCGGCTCGATCATGCTGGAGGAGAACGTCGTCTCCAGCGCCGGCGCCAAGCACCGCTCCAACCGTATGGAGATCATCGACCTGATCCGCAAGGCGGGCCGCGTCCCCGCCCAGCGGACCACGACGTACGAGCACATCGTCGTCCACGACGACCCGGCGAACGACCCGGTCGACGAGCGCGTCATGTCCCACATCTCCTCCACCGCGATCGAGGGCGGCACGGCCCACCCCGAGCTCAAGCTCCTGGCCTCCAACTAGCCTGCCTGTGCTGACGATTCACGCCGCCGACGAGGTACGGATCGGCTGGGACGAGGCCGCGCTGAAGGCCGGTGCCGTCGTGGTCGACGGCACGAGGATCGCCGCCGTGGGCCCGCTGGCCGAGCTGACGGAGCGTTTCCCGGAGGCGAGAGTGCGCCAATGGCCGGGAGGCGTCCTGGGCCCGGCCCTCGTCCACGAGGGCCCCCTCCCGGACGCCCCGACCCCACGCGAACGCGTCCACGCCGTACTGAAGTCGGGCGCGGTGGCGGTCCTGGAGGCGTACGTCACCTCCCCCGACCTCCGCTCAGCCGCCGCGCGCAACGAGGTCCTCGTACTCCGGCACACGCGAACCCCGGAAATCGTGGAGGGCGAGCGAGCGGACCTGGCGGTGTTCGACGGGGAGGGCACGTGCGTGGCTACGGTTTGCGCAGGACGCCTGGTCCACAGGCGTAGATAGGGCTTGTCATGCGCGTCGGGCCAGGGCGAAACGGACCCGTCTTTTAGGGGCGCGGGGAACTGCGCGACAAGCCCCCACCGCCCCGCACCCGACAAACAACCAATCTCACCCCGAAAACGCCACCCCAAACGCCCCCGCATCCTGAGAAACCCCACTGCAATCGGTCGCCGCATCATCAGACGCCGAATTCCCGTCCTCACACTCCTGATCCCGAAATGTCGACCACATAGACACCCACGCAACCCCCTTCTCCTCCGCGAACGCCCGCACCTCCGCCGCATCCGCCAGCGAAAACGTCTCGTTGTCGACATCGTTCACCCCGATCATCGACGTCAACGCCATCCCCTTCCACGCCCCCTCGTCCGACAACCCGAAGATGTCGGCGAGCTGATCATGCGTGGCCGTCGCGGACGTGAGCGCGTACTGCCCCATGTCGTCGGTGTACTCACTCCCGTAGTTCATCGTCATGATGTTGACGGTCGACACCTGCACGGAGTTGTTGTTCGCCGAGTCGAGCAGGGCCACGCTGTCGTCGTCGAGGCCGCTCGGCATGACGGGCAGGGTGAAGGAGACGCTGACGTCGCTCCGCTCCTTCTGCAGCAGGGCGATCGCCTTCGAGCGCAGCTCGACCGAGGCGGAGTCGGTGAGCGCGTCCCCCTCGACGTCGAAGTCGGCCTGGGTCGAACCGGCCGCGTCCAGGGCCGCGCCATAGGCCTTGGCCAGCGCGGACGCACTGTCGCAGACCTCGGCCAGCTCCTTGCCGGAGGCGCCGCCGAAGGAGACGCGGACCGAGCTGCCGCTCGCCGTGAGCGCCGCTATGCGGGACTTGACGGCGGAGTCGCCGATGGCCGTCGTACCGTTCCACTTCGGCGTACAGGTCGTACCGTCCGAGATCACGAACGCGAGGTTGTACGACGTCGGCGAGCCCGCGCTGTCGTTGCCGTTCGCCTCGGTGGCGCTGACGTACGGGGCGAACCCGGTCGTCGAGGCAGTGCTCTCGGAGGACGAGGCGCTCGGCGAGGCCTGTTCGGAAGCGGCCTCGGAGGGGGCCTCGGACGCGGCGTCGGAGCCGCTGTCCGCATCGCTGTCCGAGCCCGAAGAGCACCCGGCGCAGGTCAGCGCCACCAGACATGTGAATCCGGCGGCCGGCCTCAGGAAACGCCTCATGGCGCATGCACCCGCTTTCGTGATTTCCGTCTCAGGATGGAAACGTCTCAGGATGGAAACAAAGTGTGTTTCCGAAGTGGATCCGGAGTGGAAAGGTCTCACACGAGGCTGTCCTTCATGAGGGTGATGAACGCACAGCGGACTCATGGACAGCGCACCGTGAAGGGCGCGAATGGGGCAAGTAAGCCGGACAATCGAGCCCTTTCCATCAGGGGCGGGTTGCGCAGGCTTCCGGGGAATCTCTCAGAGGATGCACAGGTTAAGGAGTTTCTCATGGGCGTCTCACATGAGAACCAGAGTTTCAGTCACATAAACGCCTCCTAATGTCCGGGGAATGCATTCCGAGCCTGCCATCGAAAACCGTGCCGCCAGTCGCGGCGGCCGTCGCCGTAAGAGCGGCAACGGGTCCGACGGGTCCGCAGAAGGTCCCGTGTTCGTTGACAACTCCGGCCGCCGGGCGAAGCTGCTCCGCCGGTTCGGCACCTTCGTGGGCGTCGTCTGCCTTGGGTATGCCGTCGTGCTCGGCATGGCCTTCATGGGCTGGGGCACCTCGCTCACCCCGTCCTCGCTGCTGCCCTTCGGGGGCGGCGGCCCCGGCGGCAGCCAGGGACCGGGCGGCAACCAGCAGCCGCAGGGCGGCATCGGAGCGGCCCCGACGGGCGCTCCCACCGGAGCCGCCACCCCGCCCGCCAAGCCCTCCGGCGTCCCGCCGGCGGGCGTTGCCACGGGCGAGCCGCCCGCTTCGGCACCGACCGCGACCGCCACCGCGTCCGCCTCCGCGGCCGCCAACTGACCGGAACGCAGCCACCACATGACTACGACGACCACCTCGCGCGGCCGCAGGCGCGCCCCCTCGAAGGTGCAGCGGGCCGCAGGCAAGGCCGCGGCGCTGCAGAAACCGCGAGTCATCCTCGCCATGCTGCTCCTGCTCGCGCTGACCAGCGTGATGCTGCTCGACGGCTATCTGCGCGCGGAGGTCGGCGGCGACCAGCGCGTACGCACCGGCGCCAGTTCGAGCGACGTCCCCGACAAGGTCATCGACGGCGGGCCGATCCTCAGCTTCCGCAACGGACAGGCCGTGAGCCAGTCCGTGCCGGACAAGACGATCGCGCTCACCTTCGACGACGGCCCGAACCCCACCTGGACGCCCCAGATCCTGGAGATCCTGGAGGAGTACGACGTCCCCGCCACGTTCTTCGTGGTCGGCTCGATGGTCTCGCGCTACCCGAGCATCGTGAAGACGATGGTCGAGGACGGCAACGAGATCGGCATCCACACCTTCACGCACGTCGACCTCTCCTACCAGAGCGACGCCCGCGTCAACCGCGAGATGCAGCAGACCCAGCTCGCCCTGGCGGGCGCGGCCGGCATCACGACGACGCTGTTCCGGGCGCCGTACTCGTCGGAGGCGGACGCCATCGACAACTACAGCTGGCCCGTCTACAAGAAGCTCGGCGAGGAGGGCTACACCAGCGTCTTCGTCGACACCGACAGCGACGACTGGAAGCGCCCCGGCGTCTCGAAGATCATCAAGTGGGCCACGCCGGAGGACGGCGAGGGCGCCTCGGTGCTCTTCCACGACGCCGGCGGTGAGCGCTCGCAGACGATCAAGGCGCTGCCGACGTACATCAAGAAGATGAAGGCGGCGGGCTACACCTTCACCACCATCAGCGGCGCGATCCAGCAGGAGCAGTCGAGCGCGCAGCAGGCGGCCACCGGCACGGCCGCGGGCTCGGACGCCAGCGCCAGCCCCAGCGCGAGCGCCACCGCGGGCACGGACACCGCCACGAGTGCTCCCAGCACCGCCGAGGGCCAGCAGCCCGGCGGCGCGCCGGCCGGCCAGCAGGGCAACGGGCAGCAGCAGGGCAACGGCCAGCCCGGCACGGGTCAGCAGGGCTACGGCCAGCAGGGCTACGGCCAGCAGGGCAGCGGCCCGGGAGGCGGGGGGACCGTGAACCTCCTCCAGGCCGCCCATCGCACCGCCACCGGCGCGACCCTCTACGAGGGCAAGGCCCTCATCGCGGCCGTCGCCGTCGCCGAATGGGCGGTACCGGGCCTCGCGACCGGACTGGCGGTGGTCGGCTTCGCCGTCATGGGCCGGTTCGGGATGATGCTGATCCTCGCCCGCCGCCACTACCGGCAACGCAACCGGAAACGCGGCAAGGGCGGCAAGTTCAGCTGGGGACCGACGGTCACCAGGCCGGTGACCGTGATCGTGCCCGCGTACAACGAGAAGGAGTGCATCGCCAACACCCTCGAGTCACTGGCGAAGAGCACCCACCCGATCGAGATCATCGTCGTCGACGACGGCTCGGACGACAACACGTCCCAGATCGCCCGCGACGCCGCCATGTCCTTCGGCATGACGAACGTACGGGTCATCCGCCAGGAGAACGCGGGCAAGCCGGCCGCCCTCAACAACGGTGTCCGCAGCGCCAGTTACGACATCGTCGTGATGATGGACGGCGACACCGTGTTCGAGCCGGACGCCGTGCACCAGCTCGTCCAGCCCTTCGCGGACCCCGAGGTCGGCGCGGTCGCGGGCAACGCCAAGGTCGGCAACCGCAACACGATCATCGGCGCCTGGCAGCACATCGAGTACGTGATGGGCTTCAACCTCGACCGCCGTATGTACGACCTGCTGCGCTGCATGCCCACCATCCCGGGCGCGATCGGCGCGTTCCGCCGCGACGCGGTCCTGGAGGTCGGCGGCATGAGCGAGGACACGCTCGCCGAGGACACCGACATCACCATCGCGATGCACCGCGCGGGCTGGCGGGTCGTCTACCAGGAGCACGCCAGGGCCTGGACGGAGGCGCCCGCCTCGCTGAAGCAGCTGTGGAGCCAGCGCTACCGCTGGTCGTACGGCACGATGCAGGCCCTCTGGAAGCACCGCAAGTCCCTTACGGACAAGGGTCCTTCGGGCCGTTTCGGCCGCGTGGGCATGCCCCTGGTGGTCATCTTCCAGATCATCACGCCGATCTTCGCCCCGCTGATCGACGTGTTCACCGCCTACTCGATGATCTTCATCGACTTCCAGGCGGCCCTGCTGGCCTGGCTGGCGGTCCTCGGCATCCAACTCGTCTGCGCGGCCTACGCGTTCCGCCTGGACCGCGAGAAGTACAGGTATCTCCTCATGATGCCGCTGCAGCAACTGGCGTACCGCCAGATGATGTACCTCGTCCTGATCCACTCCTCCATCACCGCCCTCACCGGCGGCCGCCTGCGCTGGCAGAAACTGAAGCGCACGGGCGAGGTAGGCACCCCGGCGGGGGCGAACTGATGAGCTGGGGGACGGATCAGCAGGGCTACGGCCAGAACGCCGACTATGGCAACAACTACGGCTACGGCTACGGCAACGGATACGAGTACGACTACGGCCAACAGCCGTACCCGCAGGAGCCGTACCCCCAGCAGTACGTCGACTACGGCCAGCCGGACCCCGCTGTGGGCAGTCGTTCCGCAGGGCGGAACGGGTGGGCACAGCCGACAGCGCCGGGCACCGCTGAAGCCGACGCCGAGGAACCCAACCTCAACGACACGAAGGAGACCCCGCTCCCGCCGAAGGCGAAGAAGCCGGCGGCTCGTGACCGCTACTTCGACACCCTCCGCGCCGTCGCCCTCGTCCGCGTCGTCACCTACCACACCTTCGGGTGGGCCTGGGCCGGCATGGTGTTCCCCTCCATGGGGATCATGTTCGCCCTGGCCGGCACGCTGATGGCGAAGTCCCTGGAACGCCCGGCCCTCAAGGTGATCAGGAGCCGGGTCCGCCGGCTCCTGCCCCCCTTCTGGTTCTGGGGCTTCTTCGTGATCGTCGCGATGATGGTCCACGACTGGATGCCGGGCTGGCAGATCGTCTTCTGGATCGTGCCGCTCGGCGATCCGCCGGGCAACGCCTGGGGCCAGCAGGCCTGGGAGATCCTCTGGTACCTGCGCACGTACCTCTGGTTCGTCCTGCTGTCCCCGGTGCTGCTGCGGGCGTTCCGGCTGGCCCCGGTGGCCGTCCTGCTCCTTTCCCTGGCCCCGATCGTGGTGTTCCACAACTTCTGGGAGCCTCCGGACAACCGCTTCGGCAGCGCCCTCACCGACCTGGCCACCTTCCTCTTCTGCTGGATGCTCGGCTTCGCGCACCGCGAGGGCGTCCTGCAACGGCTCAAGCCGGCGCTGGTGGTCATCCTCTCGCTCGCCGCCATCGGCTTCGGCGGCTGGTACGCCTTCACCCACCAGGCCGAGACGGGCTCCTACGACCTCGACGACATCCCGCTCGCGCAGGCGTTCTGGTCGGCGGGCTTCGTGACGCTGCTGATGTACGCGAAGGCCCACTTCGAGATCGACTTCGCGGGGCTCACCCGCTTCAAGCGGCTCGACCGGATCGTGACGATCTTCAACGCGCGCGCCGTCACGCTCTACCTCTGGCACGAGATCGCGCTGGTCCTGGCCGTCCCGCTGATCGACCAGTTCTGGGACATCCCGGCCTTCGAGAAGTACCTGCCGCTGGACAGCCAGTGGTTCATGTTCGGCGTCGGCTGGATCCTGATCGCCGTCTTCATCCTGCTCTGCGGCTGGGTGGAGGACGTGGCAGGCAAGAAGAAACCGAAACTGCTGCCGTAGGCCGCGCACGCCTCCCCGCGCCCGTGCCGCCGGGAGGCCGTGAGGTACGTACTGCCACAATGGGCACGTGACCCGCGCATCCCTGAACAAGCAGCCGCACGAAGTCGCCTCGATGTTCGACGACGTGGCGGAACGGTACGACCTCACGAACGACGTGCTGTCGTTCGGCCAGGACCGCGTGTGGCGCAAGGAGGTCGCGAAGGCGGTCGACGCCCGCCCCGCGCAGAAGATCCTCGACCTGGCCGCCGGCACGGCCACGTCCTCCCTCCCCTTCGCCCGCACGGGCGCGTACGTCGTCCCCTGCGACTTCTCCCTCGGGATGCTCAGGGTCGGCAAGCGCAACCACCCCTGGCTGCCCTTCACGGCCGGGGACGCCACCAAGTTGCCTTTCAAGGACGACACCTTCGACGCGGTGACGATCTCCTTCGGGCTGCGCAACGTCCAGGACACCGACGTGGCGCTGCGCGAGCTGTACCGGGTCACACGCCCCGGCGGACGGGTCGTGATCTGCGAGTTCTCACACCCGACCTGGACGCCCTTCCGCACGGTGTACACCGAGTACCTGATGCGCGCCCTGCCCCCGGTCGCCCGCGCGGTCTCCTCGAACCCCGACGCGTACGTCTACCTCGCCGAGTCCATCCGTGCCTGGCCCGACCAGCCGGCCCTCGCCGAACTGCTGCGCGGCGCGGGCTGGTCCAAGGTCGCCTGGCGCAACCTGACGGGCGGCGTCGTGGCCCTGCACCGGGGCTTCAAGCAAGCCTGACCCCCACCTCCCCGCATGGGGCTCGACACGGGATCCGATCGCCTCGAACGCTTCCCCGGGCCGGTCGTGCTCGCGCTTCAGCCCACCCGTGGGCGGCTTCGGCACGCGCGGCTCACGCACCCCCGCGCCCCCGCCGCCCTCCCCGTCCCCGAAGTCGAACCACACGGTGACGACGGCACCGCGCGGAATCTCGACGCCGGGCGACGGGTACTGCCGTACGACGTAGTCGACGACGGCGAGATGGAACTCGGGCCGGTCGGGCGCGGCGAGCAGCACCCCGTGTGCTCTGGCCCTCTCACGCGCGTCCATGGCCATCAGGCCGACGAGCCTCGGCACGCGCGCCTCGGGCGTGTTGGGTGTTGAGTGCACAGACGTCACCCCCAGCGGTACCGGCAGAGTAACCCCGGCCGAGTACCGCCCGGAAGCGCTAAGTATTTTTCTGCGCCAAATAACTACTGTGCGTCATAAATCTGGATCTCTGTCGGGGACCAATCGGTCGAAGCCGGTCAGAGGTCAAGTCGATAGCAGTGCCCCTCCTGCTTCGACACCGGCGTCCTGAAGACCTCGACGAGCCGCATGCCCAACCGCCGGGTGACCGCGATGGACCGCTCGTTGCGGGCGTTGACCATCGCGACCACGCTGGGCACGCCCGCCGCACGCACCCGCTCCAGGGTCAACTCGGCCGCCGCGGTGGCGTACCCCTGGCCCCAGTGGGCCCTCCCGAGCCGCCAGCCGATCTCGATCTCCCCCTTGGGCCCCCAGTCCTGCGGCCACGGCTGGGCGCCCGTGAAGCCGATGACCTGGTCCGACTCGTCGAGCATGGTCCAGAAACAGAACCCGTACTCGGCGTCGTGCCGACGCTGGCGCGCGGTGAGTTCCTCGTAGGAGGACAGTTCCGCCGACTTGCCCCCGTGGAACTCCATGACATCGGGGTCGTCGAAGACGCGGTGCCACGCGAAGGCGTCCTCGTCGGTGGGGACACGCAGGCGTACTACGGGGAGCGCTCGGTTCACTGGGCAGCCCTTCAGCCGGGTGATCAGTACTGCTGAATAGACTGCCCATGTCCAGTGCCGGTCGGCACACAGATTTGAGAGTCTTGGGGAGAACCCGCCGTGACCGAGCCCCTCTCCGAAAACACCGCCGATGTCATCGTGGTCGGGGCCGGGCCAGCCGGTTCCACCACCGCCTACTACCTGGCGAAGGCCGGACTCGACGTGCTGCTGCTGGAGAAGACCAGCTTCCCGCGCGAAAAGGTGTGCGGCGACGGCCTGACACCCCGGGCGACCAAGCAACTCGTCGCGATGGGCATCGACATCTCCGAGGAGGCCGGCTGGCTGCGGAACAAGGGCCTCCGCATCATCGGCGGCGGCGTCCGCCTCCAGCTCGACTGGCCGGAACTCGCCTCCTTCCCCGACTACGGCCTCGTCCGCAAGCGCGACGACTTCGACGAACAGCTCGCCCGCCAGGCCCAGAAGGCGGGCGCGCGCCTGTACGAGCGCTGCAACGTCGGCGCCCCGATCACCGACGACCGCACCGGCCGCATCACGGGCGTGCACGCGAAACTCGGCGAGGACAAACGCGAGGTCACCTTCCACGCCCCGCTGGTGGTCGCCGCCGACGGCAACTCCACCCGCCTCTCCCTGGCGATGGGCCTGCACCGCCGCGAGGACCGCCCGATGGGCGTCGCCGTCCGCACCTACTTCACCTCTCCCCGCCACGAGGACGACTACCTGGAGTCCTGGCTGGAACTCTGGGACCGGCGAGGCGCCGAGGACCGGCTGCTCCCCGGCTACGGCTGGATCTTCGGCATGGGCGACGGCACGTCCAACGTAGGCCTGGGCGTCCTGAACACCTCGGACTCCTTCAAGGAACTCGACTGGCGCGAGGTCCTGAAGGCCTGGTGCGCGTCAATGCCGGAGGACTGGGGCTACACCCCCGACAACATGACCGGCCCGATCCGCGGCGCCGCCCTCCCCATGGCCTTCAACCGGCAGCCCCACTACACGAAGGGCCTGCTGCTCGTCGGCGACGCCGGCGGCCTGGTGAACCCCTTCAACGGCGAGGGCATCGCCTACGCCATGGAGTCCGGCCAGATCGCCGCCGACGTCATCGTCCAGGCCCACGCGCGGGCCACCCCGGCCCAGCGGGAGATCGCGCTCCAGCGCTACCCGCGCGTCCTCAAGGACACCTACGGCGGCTACTACACGCTCGGCCGCGCCTTCGTGAAGCTCATCGGCAACCCGCGGGTCATGAAGATCGCGGCCGAACGCGGCCTGACCCACCCCTTGTTGATGAAGTTCACCCTGAAGATGCTGGCCAACCTGACCGACCCGACGGGCGGCGACGCGATGGACCGCATCATCAACGGCCTGAGCAAGGTGGCCCCGAAGGCGTGACCGGCGAAGGCCCTCTCAGGCTCAGGAGGTGAGGGCCTGCTGCTCGGCGGCCCGTCGCGCGAACACCGCCTCGCGACGGTCCGCCACCTGCCGCAGCGCTTCCTTCCGCTCCCGCTTGGAGAGCCGGTCGAGATACACGTGCCCGTTCACGTGGTCGGTCTCGTGCTCCAGACACCGGGCGAAGTACCCCGTCCCCTCGACGACCAGAGGGTTCCCGTCCTGATCGAACCCGCGCACGACGGCACGGCCCGGGCGGGGTACGTCCATCACGGCCCCCGGCACGGACAGGCACCCCTCGCCCTCGTCGAGGATGCATCGTCAGGAACATGTCGTCGATGAGCGCCGCGAGTTCGGGCCCGAACTCGGTCACGGCCCGGCACGGCTTGTGCAGGACCTCTTCGCCCACTTCGGTGATCCGCCGCACGGCACAGGGTCGTGCGGCGAGCGCGAGCCGCGGATTTGAGGGGGGACACACACAGCCGTTCCCCCCGGCAGGGGCCCGCAGGGGACGGAGGCAGGGGACGGAGAAGGGTCGCTGCCGGCCAGCGGCAGCGACCCTCACCCGTGAAATCCGTGGATCACACGTCAGTCCTCGACGGTCCGCTCAGAGAACGCGCACCGCACCCGTCGCCGGGTAGCCCGAAAGGTCCTGAATGACAACGCCCTTGGACGGGTTCGCCGCGTCCAGGTACTGGCCGTTACCGACGTACACCCCGACGTGGTACGCCGAACCCTTCGCACCCCAGTACAGGATGTCGCCGACCTGGATGTTCGACAGGGAGACCTCGGTGCCCTGCATCGACTGGTCCTGGGAGACCCGGGGGAGATCCACGCCGACCTGCTTGAACGCGGCCTGGACCAGGGAGGAGCAGTCCCACGCGTTGGGGCCCGTGGCACCCATGACGTAGGCGTCGCCCAGCTGCGCCTTGAGGAAGTCGATGACGGTCGCGACGCTGCCGCTCGCGGGGGCGGTCACCTGCGACGAGTCCGAGCTGGAGGCGGACTCCGAGGAGGAGTCGGATGCCGCCAGCGTGGCGCGCTCGGCGGAGCGGGACACAGCGGCCTCTGCAGCCGCCTTGCGGGCGGCCTCGGCCTTCTCCTTGGCCTCCGCCTTCTTCTTGGCCTCCGCGAGGTCCTTCCTGGCCTCCTGGGCCGCCTTGGCGGCTGCGGCGTCACGCTCGGCCTGGAGCTCGTAGTTCGCGGCGGCCAACTGCGTGGCGTCCGCGGACTCGGCGATCTGAGCGGCCAGGTCGGCCGTGAGGGTGGGCAGTTCGAGTGTCTGCGTCACAGGCTGCTCGGCGGCGCTCGCCGCACTGGACGCACCAGCCACTGCCAGGGTGCTGAGAACGCCACCGGCGACTCCTGCGCGCATGGCCAACGACGAGTTGCCGGCACGCCGGGGCTTCCGGTGGCTTCGTATGTGAGCGGTAGCGGTGTGGGACATGGGTACTAGCGGTACCAGCGACTCCTCCATACCTTCAAGAAACGTGTGCTGCGCCACAGTTGTTCAACGGAGCACCCAAATTCCCCGAGTGTCACTCTTTATTGACGCCGTAACGGACATTGCAGACACAGGCGATCATGCCTGTGATCATGCACTTTCATCGGTACGCCCGAATTGCCCGCTGCTTACCATCGGTTGCGGTCCGTGGCCAACCCCCGATCTTCACAGACCTTCACGGGTGTGGCACAGGTCACGGAACGGTCACCGGTCGGGGTGCGTCCCGCGAGGGAATCGCCGACCCTCGCCGCTCGTGAACGCGTGCACGTGCAGGAGGGCGTCCACATTCGCCACTCGCCCCCCTCTGGCGTGTGAACGAGCTCCACTATCAAGCTGTCCTGTCCATCTCCAATTTGCATGCAGGGGAACTCTCTTGATATGGAGATGCCGCTCGTGACCAGCGGTAACCGGCGAAAATGTCACCTCTGGTGATCACGTGGACGCTTCGAGTGTGAAGATCACCGCTCATCCGACTTCATGATCCTTCGTCAGGTGGTGGAGATCACAAAGGTTCGGCAATACCCCGTGTCGCAGATCACAGACCGGCGGGCATAGGATGCGTGGCAGTTGGGCTTGTGACCTGCTTCACATGTTCTCGATCTTCGCCGGGACGGGCGGAGTTCACGGGGCGGACGAGGTGGGAGCGCCGGCCCGATGCAATCGCCAGCAGTCAGTGCCGACTGAGAGGAGCGAGGAGCGGTGAACGCGTATGCGCCCATCCTCGTACTGGGAGCCCTCGGGGCAGGCTTTGCGATCTTCTCCGTGATCATGGCTTCGCTCATCGGCCCGAAGCGTTACAACCGGGCCAAACTCGAAGCCTATGAATGCGGGATCGAGCCGACACCCACGCCGGCCGGCGGTGGGCGATTCCCCATCAAGTACTACCTGACGGCGATGCTCTTCATCGTCTTCGACATCGAGATCGTCTTCCTCTACCCCTGGGCGGTCACCTTCGACGCCCTGGGTGTTTTCGGGCTCGTGGAGATGCTGCTCTTCGTGCTCACCGTCTTCGTGGCGTACGCGTACGTATGGCGGCGCGGCGGCCTGGAATGGGACTGAGGGGCCTCTAAGACATGGGACTCGAAGAAAAACTGCCGAGCGGATTCCTGCTGACCACCGTCGAGCAGGCCGCGGGCTGGGTGCGCAAGTCGTCCGTCTTCCCCGCCACGTTCGGACTCGCCTGCTGCGCCATCGAGATGATGACCACCGGCGCCGGCCGCTACGACCTCGCGCGCTTCGGCATGGAGGTCTTCCGCGGCTCACCCCGCCAGGCGGACCTGATGATCGTGGCCGGCCGGGTCAGCCAGAAGATGGCGCCGGTACTGCGGCAGGTCTACGACCAGATGCCCAACCCCAAGTGGGTGATCTCCATGGGGGTCTGCGCCTCCTCGGGCGGCATGTTCAACAACTACGCGATCGTCCAGGGCGTCGACCACATCGTCCCGGTCGACATCTATCTGCCCGGCTGCCCGCCACGGCCCGAGATGCTGATCGACGCGATCCTCAAGCTCCACCAGAAGATCCAGACCTCCAAGCTCGGCGTGAACGCCGAGGAAGCCGCCCGCGAGGCGGAGGAGGCCGCGCTCAAGGCACTCCCCACGATCGAGATGAAGGGGCTGCTGCGATGAGCGACGCGAACGACACCGGAGCAGGCGGGGCGAGCAACGGGGTCAACCCCGAGAAGGACCTCGCCGCCTCCAACCTCCCCGGCCAGCGCGGCGACGGCGGCGAGGAGATCCGCGTCCAGCGCGGCATGTTCGGCGCCACCAACGGCGGCGACACCTCCGGCTACGGCGGCCTGGTCCGCTCCGTCCGGCTCCCGGGAGCCTCGGCGAGGCCCTACGGGGGCTGGTTCGACGAGGTCGCCGACGAACTCGAGGGCGCCCTGGAGGAACAGGGACTGGTCCCGGAGAACGTGATCGAGAAGACGGTCGTCGACCGCGGCGAGCTGACGTTCCACGTCGAACGCGCGTACCTGCTCCGTGTCGCCCAGACCCTGCGCGACGACCCCGCCCTGCGCTTCGAACTCTGCACGGGTGTGAGCGGGGTCCACTACCTGCAGGACAAGGGCCGCGAGCTGCACGCCGTCTACCACCTGCGCTCGATCACCCACAACCGGCTGATCCGCGTCGAGGTCAGCGCCCCGGACAGCGACCCGCACGTCCCGTCGCTGGTCTCCGTCTATCCGACGAACGACTGGCACGAGCGCGAGACGTACGACTTCTTCGGGATCGTCTTCGACGGTCACCCGGCCCTGACGCGGATCATGATGCCGGACGACTGGCAGGGCCACCCGCAGCGCAAGGACTACCCCCTCGGCGGCATCCCCGTCGAGTACAAGGGCGCCCAGATCCCGGCTCCGGACCAGCGGAGGTCGTACACATGAGCACGCAGCACGCAACTCCGCGCGAGACCACCGAGGGCACCGTATACACGGTCACCGGTGGCGACTGGGACGAGGTCGTCCAGTCCGCGGCCCGTGCCGACGACGAGCGCATCGTCGTCAACATGGGCCCGCAGCACCCCTCCACCCACGGTGTGCTCCGCCTCATCCTGGAGATCGACGGCGAGACGGTCACCGAGGCCCGCTGCGGCATCGGCTATCTGCACACCGGCATCGAGAAGAACCTCGAGTTCCGCACGTGGACGCAGGGCACCACCTTCGTCACGCGCATGGACTACCTGACGTCCTTCTTCAACGAGACCGCCTACTGTCTCGCCGTCGAGAAGCTCCTCGGCATCGAGGACCAGATCCCGGACCGCGCCACCCTCATCCGCGTGCTCCTGATGGAGCTGAACCGGCTGTCCTCGCACCTGGTGTGCATCGCCACAGGCGGTATGGAACTCGGCGCCACCACGATCATGATCTACGGATTCCGTGATCGTGAAATGATTCTCGACATCTACGAGCTCATCACGGGCCTGCGGATGAACCACGCGTACATCCGCCCCGGCGGACTCGCCCAGGACCTGCCGCCCGGCGCGGTGGACCACATCCGCGAGTTCGTGAAGAAGATGAAGAAGAACCTTCCCGAGTACGACAAGCTCGCCACCGGGAACCCCATCTTCAAGGCCCGTATGCAGGATGTCGGCTATCTCGATCTGTCCGGCTGCATGGCCCTCGGTGCCACCGGCCCGATCCTGCGCTCCACCGGCCTCCCGCACGACCTGCGCAAGAGCCAGCCGTACTGCGGCTACGAGAACTTCGACTTCGACGTCCCCACCGCCGACTCCTGCGACTCCTACGGCCGCTTCCTGATCCGCCTGGAGGAGATGCGGCAGTCGCTCAGGATCGTCGAGCAGTGCCTGGACCGGCTGCAGCCCGGCCCGGTCATGGTCACCGACAAGAAGATCGCCTGGCCCGCCCAGCTCGCCCTGGGACCGGACGGTCTGGGCAACTCCCTGGACCACATCAAGAAGATCATGGGCACCTCCATGGAGGCCCTGATCCACCACTTCAAGCTGGTGACCGAGGGTTTCCGCGTCCCGCCGGGACAGGCCTACGCGGCTGTCGAGTCACCCAAGGGCGAACTCGGGGTGCACGCCGTCTCCGACGGAGGCACCCGCCCCTTCCGGGTCCACTTCCGGGACCCGTCCTTCACCAATCTGCAGGCCATGGCGGCGATGTGCGAGGGCGGCCAGGTCGCCGACGTCATCGTCGCCGTCGCGTCCATCGACCCCGTGATGGGAGGCGTCGACCGGTGACCACCACCCCCGAGGGCGTCAGCCTGGGCATGCCCCAACTGCCCGCGCCCGATTACCCGGACGACGTTCGAGCCCGGCTCGAAGCGGACGCCCGCGAGGTCATCGCCCGCTACCCGGACTCCAGGTCCGCCCTGCTGCCGTTGCTGCATCTCGTGCAGTCGGAGGAGGGCCATGTCACGCGCACCGGGATGCGGTTCTGCGCGGACGTACTGGGCCTGACCACGGCCGAGGTCACCGCGGTCGCCACCTTCTACTCCATGTACCGCCGGGGCCCCTCCGGCGACTACCAGGTGGGCGTCTGCACCAACACCCTCTGTGCGGTGCTGGGCGGCGACGCCATCTTCGAGACCCTCCAGGAGCACCTCGGCGTCGCCAACGGCGGGACGACCGAGGACGGCAAGGTCACCCTGGAGCACATCGAGTGCAACGCGGCCTGCGACTTCGCACCCGTCGTGATGGTGAACTGGGAGTTCTTCGACAACCAGACCCCGGCCAGTGCCAAGCGTCTCGTCGACGACCTGCGCGCGGGTGCGCAGGTCGAGCCCACGCGCGGTGCCCCCCTGTGCACGTTCAAGGACACCGCCCGCATCCTGGCGGGCTTCCCCGACACCCGGGACGGGGCCGTCGAGGCGAGCGGCAGCGCCGGCCCCGCCTCGCTGACCGGGCTCCGGCTGGCCAAGGGCGAGAGCCCCGCGCGCGTGGTCCACCCCCGGGGCGGCGCCCCCAAGGGCACGCGGCCGCACGACCCGTCGCCCGCCGAGCACCTCAGTTCGCACGACGCGCCGCAGGACACGGCGGCGTCCGACCCCTCCCACCCGGCGGGGCCCGTCACCGAGGAGGGGGAGTGATGACATTGGCACCCGAGATCAACGAGACCAGCCCCGAGAAGCTGCTCGCACCCGTGCTGTCGGCCTTCTGGGACGAGGACAGGTCCTGGACGCTGGACGTCTACCGAAGGCACGAGGGTTACGAGGGACTCCGCAAGGCCCTCGCGATGACACCGGACGACCTGATCGCGTACGTCAAGGAGTCGGGTCTGCGTGGCCGCGGCGGTGCGGGATTCCCTACGGGAATGAAATGGCAGTTCATTCCTCAGGGTGATGGAAAACCACACTATCTAGTTGTCAACGCCGACGAATCCGAGCCGGGAACCTGCAAGGACATCCCGCTCCTCTTCGCGAACCCGCATAGCCTCATCGAGGGCATTGTGATCGCGTGTTATGCCATCAGGTCTTCGCATGCCTTCATCTATCTGCGCGGTGAAGTCGTACCAGTGCTGCGGCGGTTGCACGAGGCCGTACGTGAGGCCTACGCGGCGGGCTACCTCGGCAAGAACGTGCTGGGCAGCGGACTCGACCTCGAACTCACCGTGCACGCGGGCGCGGGCGCGTACATCTGTGGTGAAGAGACCGCACTGCTCGACTCGCTCGAAGGCCGCCGGGGTCAACCGCGGCTCCGTCCCCCCTTTCCTGCCGTCGCAGGGCTCTATGCCTGCCCAACTGTTGTGAACAACGTCGAGTCGATCGCGTCGGTTCCCGCGATTCTCCAAAAAGGAAAAGAATGGTTCCGGTCGATGGGCAGCGAGAAGTCCCCGGGCTTCACGCTCTACTCGCTCAGCGGCCATGTCACCAATCCGGGCCAGTACGAGGCCCCGCTCGGCATCACGCTCCGCCAACTCCTCGACATGAGCGGCGGGATGCGCCCCGGCCACCGGCTGAAGTTCTGGACACCGGGCGGCTCCTCGACACCGATGTTCACCGACGAGCACCTCGACGTCCCTCTTGACTACGAAGGAGTGGGCGCCGCCGGTTCCATGCTCGGCACGAAAGCACTCCAGTGCTTCGACGAGACCACCTGCGTCGTCCGGGCCGTCACCCGCTGGACCGAGTTCTATGCCCACGAGTCCTGCGGCAAGTGCACGCCCTGCCGCGAAGGGACGTACTGGCTCGTGCAGTTGCTGCGCGACATCGAGGCCGGCAAGGGCGCCATGTCCGACCTCGACAAGCTGAACGACATCGCCGACAACATCAACGGCAAGTCCTTCTGCGCCCTCGGCGACGGCGCCGCCTCGCCGATCTTCTCCTCCCTCAAGTACTTCCGCGAGGAGTACGAGGACCACATCACGGGCCGGGGCTGCCCCTTCGACCCGGCCAAGTCGACGGCCTGGGCCGACCGCACGGAGGTGAACGCATGACGGTGACCACGAGCGCCCCCTCCGGAGGAGGCGACGCGGCGGTCCCGCCGGAAGATCTCGTCTCGCTGAAGATCGACGGCATCGACATCAGCGTGCCCAAGGGCACCCTGGTGATCCGCGCCGCCGAACAGCTCGGCATCGAGATCCCGCGCTTCTGCGACCACCCCCTCCTCGACCCGGCCGGCGCCTGCCGCCAGTGCATCGTCGAGGTCGAGGGCCAGCGCAAGCCCATGGCGTCCTGCACGATCACCTGTACGGACGGGATGGTGGTGAAGACTCACCTCACCTCGCCCGTGGCCGAGAAGGCCCAGCACGGTGTGATGGAGCTGCTGCTCATCAACCACCCGCTCGACTGCCCGGTCTGCGACAAGGGCGGCGAGTGCCCCCTGCAGAACCAGGCCATGTCGCACGGCCAGTCGGAGTCCCGCTTCGAGGGGAAGAAACGGACCTACGAGAAGCCGGTCCCGATCTCCACGCAGGTGCTGCTCGACCGCGAACGCTGCGTGCTGTGCGCCCGCTGCACCCGCTTCTCCAACCAGATCGCGGGCGACCCGATGATCGAGCTGATCGAGCGCGGCGCGCTCCAACAGGTCGGCACCGGCGAGGGCGACCCCTTCGAGTCGTACTTCTCCGGGAACACGATCCAGATCTGCCCGGTCGGCGCGCTGACCTCGGCGGCGTATCGCTTCCGCTCCCGCCCCTTCGACCTGGTGTCGTCGCCGAGCGTGTGCGAGCACTGCTCCGGCGGCTGCGCCACCCGCACCGACCACCGGCGCGGCAAGGTCATGCGGCGCCTCGCGGCCAACGAGCCCGAGGTCAACGAGGAGTGGATCTGCGACAAGGGACGCTTCGGCTTCCGGTATGCGCAGAAGCCCGACCGGCTCCAGACCCCCCTCGTACGCAACGCCGCCGGAGTCCTGGAGCCCGCCTCCTGGCCCGAGGCTCTGGAGGCGGCGGCCCAGGGACTCCTCGCGGCCCGCGGCCGTGCGGGCGTGCTCACCGGCGGCCGGCTCACCGTCGAGGACGCCTACGCGTACAGCAAGTTCGCGCGCGTGGCCCTCGACACCAACGACATCGACTTCCGCGCGCGCGTGCACAGCGCCGAGGAAGCCGACTTCCTCGCCGCCCGGGTCGCCGGACGCGGCCGCGACCTCGACGGTACGGGTGTCACGTACACCTCCCTGGAGAAGGCCCCCGCGGTCCTCCTGGTCGGGTTCGAGTCCGAGGAGGAGGCGCCCGGCGTCTTCCTGCGGCTGCGCAAGGCCTGGCGGGGACACGGGCAGAAGGTCTACTCACTCGCCACGCACGCGACCCGCGGCCTGGAGAAGGCCGGCGGCACGCTGCTGCCCGCCGCCCCCGGCACCGAGACCGAGTGGCTGGACGCGCTCGGCAGCGGGTTCGGCCTGGAGGAGAGCGGGGCCAAGGCCGCCGAGGCGCTGCGCACCGAGGGCGCGGTGATCGTCGTAGGGGAGCGGCTCGCGGCTGTGGCGGGCGGGCTCACCGCCGCCGTACGGGCCGCCTCCACGACCGGCGCCCAGCTGGTGTGGATCCCGCGCCGGGCCGGGGAGCGCGGCGCCGTCGAGGTCGGCGCGCTGCCCTCGCTGCTGCCGGGCGGACGTCCGGCGACCGACCCGCGCGCGCGGGACGAGGTCGCCGTCGCCTGGGGCGTGGCCGAGCTGCCGCACCGCTTCGGCCGCGACACCGGCCAGATCGTCGAGGCCGCCGCCGCGGGCGAGTTGCGGGCCCTGGTGGTCGCCGGCGTCGAGGTCGCCGACCTGCCCGATCCGGCACGCGCGCGTGACGCCCTGCACGAAGTGGGCTTCCTGGTGTCGCTGGAACTGCGGCCCAGCGAGGTCACCGAGCACGCCGACGTCGTACTCCCGGTCGCCGCGGTCGCCGAGAAGGCGGGCACCTTCCTCAACTGGGAGGGCCGGGCCCGTCTCTTCGAGGCCGCGCTCAAGCCCGACCAGATGACCCGTCGTCTCGCACCGCCGGACGCGCGCGTGCTGCAGATGCTGGCCGACGCCATGGACGTACACCTGGGCCTGCCGGACCTGCGGACCGCGCGGCAGGAACTGGACCGACTCGGGGCCTGGGACGGGGCGCGGGCCACCAACCCCCTGGAGATCGGCGCCCAGTTGCCGCGTCCGGCCGCCGGGGAAGCGGTGCTCGCGGGGCACCGGCTGCTGCTCGACCAGGGGCGTCTCCAGGAGGGCGACGACGCGCTCGCCGGGACGCGGCACGCGGCACACGCGCGCGTGTCCGCACCGACGGCCGCCGAAGCCGGTGTGAAGGACGGTGACCTGCTCGCCGTGACGGGTGCCACCGGGACGGTCGAACTGCCCCTCCGGGTCACCGAGATGCCCGACCGCGTGGTCTGGCTGCCCCTGAACTCCACCGGAGGCGGCGTCGCCTCCGACACCGGGGCGCTGCCCGGCGCACTCGTCCGCATCGGTCCGGCGACGCTCGCCTCCGAGGCCCCCAAGGAGGTGGAGGCATGAGCAGCCCGTACCTCGCCGCTGAAGACCTCTCCATGTTCGGCACCGACCCCTGGTGGCTGGTCGTCGTCAAGGCGGTCTTCTGCTTCGCCTTCCTGATGATCACCGTGCTGTTCTCCATCGTGTGGGAACGCAAGGTCGTCGCCTGGATGCAGCTGCGCATCGGCCCCAACCGGCACGGCCCCTGGGGCATGCTCCAGTCGCTCGCCGACGGCATCAAACTGATGCTCAAGGAAGACCTGATCGTCAAGCGCGCGGACAAGGTCGTCTACATCCTCGCGCCGATCGTCGCGGCCATCCCGGCCTTCATGGCGATCGCGGTCATCCCCTTCGGACCGGCCGGCAACGAGGTCTCGATCTTCGGCCACCGTACGACGATGCAGCTCACCGACCTGCCGATCGCGATGCTCTACGTCCTCGCGGTCGCCTCGGTCGGCATCTACGGCATCGTGCTCGCGGGCTGGAGCTCCGGATCCACCTACCCCCTGCTGGGCGGACTGCGGTCCTGCGCGCAGATGATCTCGTACGAGATCGCCATGGGCGCCGCGTTCGCCTCGGTGTTCCTCTACTCCGGGTCGATGTCGACCTCGACCATCGTCGAACAGCAGCACGACCGCTGGTACATCGTCCTGCTGCCGGTCTCCTTCGTCATCTACATCATCACGATGGTCGGCGAGACCAACCGCGCTCCCTTCGACATGCCGGAGTCCGAGGGCGACCTGGTCGGCGGCTTCAACACCGAGTACTCGTCCATCAAGTTCGCGATGTTCATGCTCGCCGAGTACGTCAACATGGTGACCGTCTCGGCCGTGTCGGTGACGCTCTTCCTGGGCGGCTGGCGGGCTCCCTGGCCCATCAGCACCTTCTGGGAGGGCGCCAACCACGGCTGGTGGCCGATGGCCTGGTTCGTCCTCAAGGTGCAACTGCTGCTGTTCTTCTTCATCTGGCTGCGCGGCACCCTCCCACGCGTCCGCTACGACCAGCTGATGAAGCTCGGCTGGAAGGTCCTCATCCCGGTCTCGCTGGTCTGGTTGATGCTCGTCGCGACCGTACGGACCCTGCGCAACGAGAACTACGACTTCGCCGACATCGCCCTCTACGTCGGCGGCGGTGTCCTCGTCCTGCTCCTGCTCTCCTTCGTGGCCGACATGTTCCGCGACCGGGGCAAGGCACCACAGACAGCCGACGACGAGCCCGTCGCCTTCGACCCGATGGCGGGCGGATTCCCCGTACCGCCACTGCCGGGACAGGAGGCGCAGACGGTGCCGCGCAGGCGCCCGCGCCGTGAGCGCGAGTTGATTGTCAGTGGTGGACCGGATACTGGCAGTGACGGATCTCTGGATGGAAAGGAGGCGTCCGATGGCTGAGGAACCCAAGGAGACCAAGCCCGGTTTTCAGAACCCCGTGGCCGGCTTCGGCGTGACCTTCAAGGCCATGTTCAAGAAGCGGCTGACCGAGCAGTACCCCGAGCAGCAGAAGACCACCGCCCCACGGTTCCACGGACGGCACCAGCTCAACCGCCATCCGGACGGCCTGGAGAAGTGCATCGGCTGCGAACTGTGCGCCTGGGCCTGCCCCGCGGACGCCATCTATGTGGAGGGCGCCGACAACACCGACGAGGAGCGCTACTCCCCGGGCGAACGGTACGGCGCCGTTTATCAGATCAACTACGCCCGCTGCATCCTGTGCGGCCTGTGCATCGAGGCGTGCCCCACGCGCGCGTTGACGATGACCAACGAGTTCGAGCTGGCCGACAGCAGCCGCGCCAACCTCATCTACACCAAGGAGCAGCTGCTCGCCGGACTCGAGGAGGGCATGGTCGAATCGCCCCACTCGATCTTCCCGGGCACCGACGAACAGGACTACTACCGAGGTCTGGTGACTGAGGCCGCGCCCGGCACGGTGCGTCAAGTGGCCGTCTCCAAGGGCGAGAAGCCCGAGGACGAGGAGGTGGGGGCATGAGCGCACAGCTCGCCGCCGCAGCCACTCTTTCTGCTGGCACCTCCACTGGTGAGGCCTTCCAGTTCTGGGTGCTCGGTACCGTCGCCGTGGCCGGGGCCCTGTGCACCGTCTTCATGAAGAGGGCCGTGCACAGCGCGCTCTGTCTCGCCGGAACCATGATCATCCTGGCGGTGTTCTACCTCGCCAACGGCGCCTACTTCCTGGGCGTCGTCCAGATCGTCGTCTACACCGGCGCGATCATGATGCTGTTCCTCTTCGTGGTCATGCTCGTCGGTGTCACCGCCGCGGACTCCCTCAAGGAGACCATCAAGGGCCAGCGCTGGCTGGCGCTGGTGTGCGGGCTCGGCTTCGGCATCCTTCTGGTCGCGGGTGTCGGGAACGCCTCCCTGACGGAGTTCACCGGCCTCGGCCAGGCCAACGCGAACGGCAACGTGGAGGGCCTCGCCGGCCTCATCTTCACGAAGTACGTGTTTGCCTTCGAGATCACCGGCGCCCTGCTGATCACGGCTGCCGTCGGCGCCATGGTCCTCACGCACCGCGAACGCACCGAGCGCGCCAAGACCCAGCGCGAGATGGCCGAAGAGCGCGTACGGGACGGCAAGCACCTGCCGCCCCTGCCGGCCCCGGGTGTGTACGCCCGGCACAACGCGGTGGACATCCCGGGCCTGCTGCCCGATGGCACCCCGGCCGAGCTGTCGGTCATGCAGACGCTGCGCCAGCGCGGCCAGATCCGCGATGTGTCCGCCGAGGCCATCAGCGACCTCAAGGCCCTGGAGCAGCGCTCCGAGGACCGCCTGGAGCGCACCAACAGCGGCCCGGGCAAGGGCTCGAACAGTGGGGAGGCGTCGAAGTGAACCCGGTCAACTACCTCTATCTCGCCGCCCTGTTGTTCACGATCGGCGCCACCGGCGTCCTGATCAGGCGCAACGCGATCGTCGTCTTCATGTGCGTCGAGCTGATGCTCAACGCCTGCAACCTCGCGTTCGTCGCCTTCTCCCGGATGCACGGCAATCTCGACGGCCAGGTCATCGCCTTCTTCACGATGGTCGTCGCCGCCGCGGAGGTCGTCGTCGGGCTCGCGATCATCGTGTCGCTGTTCCGTTCCCGCCACTCGGCCTCGGTCGACGACGCCAGCCTGATGAAGCTGTAAGGGGTCGCTGAATCGTGGAGAATCTGATCGCGCTGCTGGTGGCGGCGCCTCTGCTCGGAGCGGCCGTACTGCTGTGCGGCGGCCGGCGGCTCGACGCCGTCGGCCACTGGATCGGCACGGCCCTCGCCGCCTGCTCCTTCGTGATCGGCGTGATCCTCTTCGCCGACATGCTGGGCAAGGACGCCGAACACCGCGCCCTGATGCAGCACCTGTTCAGCTGGATCCCCGTCGAGGGCTTCCAGGCCGACGTCGCCTTCCAGCTCGACCAGCTGTCGATGACGTTCGTCCTGCTGATCTCCGGCGTCGGCTCGCTGATCCACGTGTACTCGATCGGGTACATGGAGCACGACGAGCGGCGCCGCCGCTTCTTCGGCTATCTCAACCTGTTCCTCGCGGCGATGCTGCTGCTCGTCCTCGCCGACAACTACCTGCTGCTGTACGTCGGCTGGGAGGGCGTCGGCCTCGCCTCGTACCTCCTGATCGGCTTCTGGCAGCACAAGCCCAGTGCCGCGACCGCCGCGAAGAAGGCCTTCCTGGTCAACCGCGTCGGCGACATGGGCCTGTCGATCGCCATCATGCTGATGTTCACCACCTTCGGGACCTTCGCCTTCGGGCCGGTCCTCGAAGCCACCGGTGAGACGAGCGAGGGCAAGCTCACCGCCATCGCCCTGATGCTGCTGCTCGCGGCCTGCGGCAAGTCCGCCCAGGTGCCGCTTCAGTCCTGGCTCGGGGACGCGATGGAGGGCCCGACCCCGGTCTCGGCCCTCATCCACGCGGCGACGATGGTGACCGCGGGCGTGTATCTGATCGTCCGCTCCGGGGAGATCTTCAACGCGGCGCCCGACGCCCAGTTGGTGGTCACCGTGGTCGGCGCCGTCACGCTCCTCTTCGGTGCGATCGTCGGTTGCGCGAAGGACGACATCAAGAAGGCGCTGGCCGGCTCGACCATGTCGCAGATCGGCTACATGATCCTCGCGGCGGGCCTCGGTCCCATCGGCTACGTCTTCGCGATCATGCACCTGGTGACGCACGGCTTCTTCAAGGCCGGGCTCTTCCTCGGCGCCGGCTCGGTCATGCACGGCATGAACGACGAGGTCGACATGCGCAAGTACGGCGGCCTCAGGAAGTACATGCCGGTCACCTTCGTGACCTTCGGTCTCGGGTACCTCGCCATCATCGGCTTCCCGGGTCTGTCCGGCTTCTTCTCCAAGGACAAGATCATCGAGGCGGCGTTCGCCAAGGGCGGCACCGAGGGCTGGATCCTCGGCGGCGTGGCCCTGCTCGGCGCGGCCATCACCGCGTACTACATGACGCGCGTGATGCTGCTGACCTTCTTCGGCGAGAAGCGCTGGCAGCCCGACGAGCACGGCCACGAGCCGCACCCGCACGAGTCTCCGAAGTCCATGACGATCCCCATGATCGTGCTCGCCTTCGGGTCGGTCTTCGCGGGCGGGTTCTTCGGCATCGGCGACCGCTTCCTGCACTGGCTGGAGCCCGTCACCGAGCACGCGCACGGACACCCGCCGATCAGCGCCCTCACGGTCACGCTGTCGACGATGGTCGTGCTCGTCATCGGCGCGGGCACCGCGTATGTCCAGTACGGGCGCCGTCCCGTCCCGGTCGTCGCCCCGCGCGGGTCGCTGCTCACCCGGGCTGCCCGGCGCGACCTCCTCCAGGACGACTTCAACCACGTCGTCCTCGTACGCGGCGGAGAGCACCTCACGCGCTCCCTGGTGTACGTCGACCACACCCTGGTCGACGGGGTCGTCAACGGTACGGCGGCCTCCATGGGCGGCCTCTCCGGACGGCTCCGCAAGCTGCAGAACGGTTACGCGCGGTCGTACGCGGTCTCGATGTTCGGCGGTGCGGCGGTCCTCATCGCCGCGACCCTGCTGATGAGGGCGGTCTGATACCGATGTCCTTTCCCCTCCTGACAGCGACGGCGGCGCTCCCGGCCCTCGGGGCGATCGCCACGGCGGCCGTACCGGCTGCCCGGCGCACCGCCGCAAAGTGGCTGGCGTTGATCGTCTCGCTCGCCACGCTGGTGCTCGCCGCGATCGTCCTGGTGCGCTTCGACCCGGGCGGCGACCGCTACCAGCTCACCGAATCCCGCGCCTGGATCAAGGACTTCGGGGTGCGGTACGAACTGGGTGTGGACGGCATCGCCGTGGCGCTCATCGCGCTGACCGCACTGCTGATCCCGTTCGTGATCCTGGCCGGCTGGCACGACGCCGACCCCCTGGAGACCGGGAACACACGCTGGCGGCCCACGCAGGGCTTCTTCGCGCTGATCCTGGCCGTCGAGGCGATGGTGATCATCTCCTTCGAGGCCACCGACGTCTTCCTCTTCTACATCTTCTTCGAAGCCATGCTCATCCCGATGTACTTCCTCATCGGCGGCTTCGGCGACCGTGCCCACGAGCACGGCGAGGAAACGGCGTCCACCCAACGCTCGTACGCGGCCGTGAAGTTCCTCCTCTACAACCTCGTCGGCGGTCTGATCATGCTGGCGGCGGTGATCGGCCTCTACGTGGTGGCCGGGAACTTCTCGCTCACGGAGATCGCCGCCGCGCGGGCCAACGGCTCGCTGGACATGGCGACGAACACCGAACGCTGGCTGTTCCTCGGCTTCTTCTTCGCCTTCGCGGTGAAGGCGCCCCTGTGGCCGCTGCACACCTGGCTGCCCAACGCCATGGGGGAGGCCACCGCGCCGGTCGCCGTGCTGATCACGGCGGTCGTCGACAAGGTGGGCACCTTCGCGATGCTCCGCTTCTGCCTCCAACTGTTCCCGGAGGCGTCGAAGTGGGCGACGCCCGTCATCCTCGTACTGGCGCTGATCAGCATCATCTACGGGGCGCTGCTCGCGGTCGGGCAGCGGGACATCAAGCGCCTGGTCGCGTACGCGTCGATCTCGCACTTCGGGTTCATCGTCCTGGGCATCTTCGCGATGACCAGCCAGGGCCAGTCGGGCGCGACGCTGTACATGGTCAACCACGGGATCTCGACGGCCGCGCTCATGCTGGTGGCCGGCTTCCTGATCTCGCGGCGCGGCTCGCGGCTCATCGCCGACTACGGAGGCGTCCAGAAGGTCGCCCCGGTGCTCGCCGGCACCTTCCTGATCGGTGGCCTCGCGACCCTGTCGCTGCCGGGCCTCGCGCCGTTCGTGAGCGAGTTCCTGGTCCTGGTGGGCACGTACGCGCGCTATCCGGTGGTCGGCATCATCGCCACCTTCGGCATCGTCCTCGCCGCACTCTACACCCTCGTCCTCTACCA
Source organism: Streptomyces sp. NPDC002156 (assembly GCF_053593675.1). Taxonomy (NCBI): domain Bacteria; kingdom Bacillati; phylum Actinomycetota; class Actinomycetes; order Kitasatosporales; family Streptomycetaceae; genus Streptomyces; species Streptomyces sp. NPDC002156. The sequence continues at coordinate 73,136 of NZ_JBSFDA010000017.1, forward strand.
GAGGACGATGACGGGCCCGGTGAAGGCGGAGGTCGCCAAGATGCCGGACCTCAGGGTGCGTGAGCTCGTGGTCGTGACGCCGCTGATCGTGCTGCTGATCTTCCTGGGCGTCTACCCGAAGCCCTTGACGGACATCGTCAACCCGGCGGTCAAGCAGACCATGTCCGACGTCCAGAAGAAGGACCCCCAGCCCGAGGTGGAGGCGGCCAAGTGAGCGCATCAGCCGTCCACAGCCTGTGGACAACGGCGGCCGACCCGATCTCCAAGATCGACGCGCCGAAGATCGAATACGGGCAATTGTCGCCCACCCTGATCGTCATCGGAGCGGCGATCGTCGGGATCCTGGTCGAGGCCTTCGTGCCCCGCAAGTCCCGCTACTACGTGCAGTTGTTCGTGTCCGTCGTCGCCCTCGCCGCGGCCTTCGCCGCGGTCGTGGGGCTCGCGGCGAGCGGGTACGGCACCACCAAGGCCGGTATCGCGGCGATGGGCGCCATCGCCGTCGACGGGCCCGCACTGTTCCTCCAGGGCACGATCCTGCTCGCGGGACTGGTCGGGCTGTTCACCTTCGCCGAACGGCGGCTCGACCCGGAGGCCCACGGCAACCGCGTCGACTCGTTCGTCGCGCAGGCCGCGTCCGTACCGGGCAGCGACAGCGAGAAGGCGGCGGTGAAGGCCGGGTTCACCACCACCGAGGTGTTCCCGCTGCTGCTCTTCGCGGTCGCCGGCATGCTGATCTTCCCCGCGGCCAACGACCTGCTGACCCTGTTCGTGGCCCTGGAAGTCTTCTCGCTCCCGCTGTACCTGCTGTGCGCCCTGGCCCGCCGCAAGCGGCTCATGTCGCAGGAGGCCGCGGTCAAGTACTTCCTGCTCGGCGCCTTCGCCTCCGCGTTCACCCTCTTCGGCATCGCCCTGCTGTACGGCTACTCGGGCTCCATGTCGTACGGCACGATCGCCCAGGTCGTCGACGGCACCGTCCAGGACGTCAACCCGGCCCTCGCCGACACCATGGGCAACGACGTACTGCTGCTCATCGGCGCCGCGATGATCGTCATGGGCCTGCTCTTCAAGGTGGGCGCCGTCCCGTTCCACATGTGGACGCCGGACGTGTACCAGGGCGCGCCCACACCGGTGACGGGCTTCATGGCGGCGGCGACCAAGGTGGCCGCCTTCGGCGCGCTGCTGCGGCTGCTGTACGTCGTGCTGCCGGGGCTGCGCTGGGACTGGCGGCCGGTCATGATGGGCGTCGCGGTCGTCACCATGGTGGGCGGCGCGATCGTCGCGATCACGCAGACCGACATCAAGCGGCTGCTGGCGTACTCGTCCATCGCGCACGCCGGGTTCATCCTCGCCGGTGTCATCGCCATGACACCGGACGGGATCTCGTCCGTGCTCTTCTATCTGGCCGCGTACTCGTTCGTGACGATCGGGGCGTTCGCCGTGGTCACGCTGGTGCGGGACGCCGGGGGAGAGGCGACCCATCTGTCCAAGTGGGCGGGGCTGGGGCGCCGGTCGCCGCTGGTGGCCGCCGTGTTCGCGGTGTTCCTGCTGGCCTTCGCCGGCATTCCGCTGACCTCCGGGTTCGCCGGGAAGTTCGCCGTGTTCAAGGCGGCGGCGGAGGGCGGCGCGAGTGCGCTGGTCGTGGTCGGTGTGATCTCGTCGGCGATCGCCGCGTTCTTCTACATCCGGGTGATCGTGCTGATGTTCTTCAGCGAGCCCCGGCCCGAAGGACCCACCGTCGCCGTGCCGTCGCCGCTGACCATGACGGCGATCGGGGTGGGGGTGGCGGTCACCGTGGTGCTGGGTGTGGCGCCGCAGTACTTCCTCGACCTGGCCAACCAGGCGGGCGTCTTCGTGCGCTGAGCAGGTCGTTTCGCGGATTGCGCTGGGCCCCGGTCTCCCAAGGAGACCGGGGCCCAGCGTCTGTCCCTCAGGCGGCCGGGCACGGCTCCGCGAGGTTCGGCCGGGGGAACATGCCGCTGGGATTCTTCTTCCAGATCCAGGCTTGCAGGTTGTAGTGGATCGGCACACCGCTGCTGACCACCGGCCCGTTGAAGGGGACACCGAACAGGCTGGGACGGTCGTCGTCGGTCGTCGGATCCTGGTCCTTGTCCAGCACGATCCACTCGGCGGCGACGAGCCTGCGGGACTCGGTGGCGGCCGACGGAGCGACCGGTGGGGTGCCTCCGTCGAGCGCGTCCAGATCGTCGAGCCAGCTCGTGTCGGACGCCTCGTCGATCCAGTCCTCGTTGGTCCGGTCCTCGTACAGCAGGGCCGCCGGCTTCGCCGGATCGAGCGAACCGTAGAGCTTCTTGTTGACGTAGTGGTAATTCGTCCCCCCGAGTGCCGGGTCGGCCGAGCACCAGAGGGGCTCGTAGCCGTCCGTGACGGCGAACGGGGCGTACTGGTACTTCGCCGTGCCTTCGAGCGTTTTGGCCAGCTCGATCCAGACCGCGGGGTCGACGGGATCGCTCGGCGCGGAGTGCGCGGGGGCGACGGCCAGGGAGAGGGATGCGGCGGCGGCCGTGGCGAGGGCGACGGTGACCTTGAGCTGGCGGCGGGGCATGTGGGGACTCCTTGAGCGGGAGAGGCGCCCCGGAGGGCGCCGGTCCGAGGGCGCGCGCGGGGCGCCGGTCCGTTGTACGGGCCTCCCCCTCGTCCCGCCCGAGCAGCATGTCCCGGGGTATTCGGGGTCGCCACGCGAAGCGGCCATTGGGCTGAACACCCCGGTTCGGCCGAGGGCGCCGGTGACACGGGCCGCAGGTGTGGCGGGACAGCCTGTGGATAACTCCGGGGCTGTCGGTGCGGGCCCCTATGGTGGACGCAGTGGTCGAGGCGCGACGTACGGGGGACACGACGATGAGCGCGATGAGCGTGATGGGCGGGTCGGGTGTGATGACGGAAGCGGGCGAGGGTCCGGGCACGGTCGTCGGATCGGCGGCCGGGGCGGAGGACAGCGAAGCGCTGGCCACGCTGCACCGGGTCTTCGGGTACGACTCCTTCCGCGGCGAGCAGGCGGCGGTCATCGATCATGTGGTGGCGGGCGGCGACGCCGTCGTCCTCATGCCGACCGGTGGCGGCAAGTCGCTCTGCTACCAGATTCCGTCCCTGGTCAGACCGGGTACGGGGATCGTCGTCTCGCCGCTCATCGCGCTGATGCAGGACCAGGTGGACGCGCTGCGGGCGCTCGGCGTGCGGGCCGGGTTCATGAACTCCACGCAGGACTTCGGCGAGCGGCGGGTGGTGGAGGCCGAGTTCCTGGCCGGTGAGCTGGACCTCCTGTATCTGGCTCCGGAGCGGCTGCGACTGGATTCGACCCTGGACCTGCTCTCCCGGGGGAAGATCGCTGTCTTCGCCATCGACGAGGCGCACTGCGTCTCGCAGTGGGGCCACGACTTCCGGCCCGACTATCTGGCGCTGTCGCTGCTGGGTGAGCGCTGGCCGGACGTCCCGCGGATCGCGCTCACGGCGACGGCCACGCACGCGACGCACCAGGAGATCACCCAGCGCCTTGGCATGCCGGACGCCCGTCACTTCGTGGCGAGCTTCGACCGGCCCAACATCCAGTACCGGATCGTGCCCAAGGCCGACCCCAAGAAGCAGCTGCTGACCTTCCTGAAGGAGGAGCACGACGGCGACGCCGGCATCGTCTACTGCCTCTCGCGCAACTCCGTGGAGCGCACGGCGGAGTTCCTCGCCGCCCACGGCGTCCGGGCGGTGCCGTACCACGCGGGTCTGGACTCGGGCACCCGCGCGGCGAACCAGTCGCGCTTCCTGCGCGAGGACGGCCTCGTCGTGGTGGCGACCATCGCCTTCGGGATGGGCATCGACAAGCCGGACGTCCGGTTCGTCGCCCACCTCGACCTGCCCAAGTCGGTCGAGGGCTACTACCAGGAGACGGGCCGCGCCGGCCGTGACGGACTGCCGTCCACGGCCTGGATGGCCTACGGACTGAACGACGTCATACAACAGCGCAAGATGATCCAGGGCAGCGAGGGCGACGAGGCGTTCCGCCGCCGCGCGCAGGCACACCTGGACGCGATGCTGGCGCTGTGCGAGACGGTGCAGTGCCGGCGTGGGCAACTGCTCGTCTACTTCGGCCAGGACCCGGTGCCGGGCGGCTGCGGCAACTGCGACACCTGCCTGACCCCGCCGGAGAGCTGGGACGGCACGGTCGCCGCGCAGAAGGTGCTGTCCACGGTCTGGCGGCTGGAGCGTGAACGGCGGCAGAAGTTCGGCGCGGTGCAGATCGTCGACATCCTGCTGGGGCGGCGCACGGCGAAGGTGATCCAGTTCGACCACGACCAGCTCTCCGTGTTCGGCATCGGAGAGGAACTGTCCGAGGGCGAATGGCGCGGTGTCGTACGGCAGCTGCTGGCCCAGGGGCTGCTCACGGTCGAGGGCGAGTACGGCACGCTGGTGCTGACCGAGACGAGCGGTGCCGTGCTGGGGCGCGAGCGGGAGGTGCCGCTGCGCAAGGAGCCGAAGAAGGCGGCGACCGCACGGTCGGCGGCCGGTGGCGGCCGGAGTGAGAAGAAGGCGAAGGCGGCGGCTGTCGCGTTGCCCGAGGAACTGCAGCCGGCGTTCGAGGCCCTGCGCGCCTGGCGCGCCGAACAGGCCCGCGAGCAGGGCGTTCCGGCGTACGTCATCTTCCATGACGCCACGCTCCGGGAGATCGTCAGCGTCTGGCCCGGGTCGGTGGCGGAGCTGGGCGGAATCAGCGGAGTGGGCGAGAAGAAGCTCGCCACGTACGGGGAGGGCGTGTTGGGGGCGCTTTCGGCACTGGGCGAGGCGCCTGAGGTGTCCGCGGCGGCTCCACAGGTCCCGGAGACTGGCTCGGCGCCCGGCTCCAAGTCCGGCTTCAGGTCGGGCTCTTCGGGCAGTGACAGCGGCCGGGGTGCGGGATCCGGGCCGAGGGACGAGCAGTTGGGGCCGGACGACTGGCCCGAGATGGAGATGGAGCCCGAGCCGGAGGACTGGATGTAGAGGGCTCGACGTAGAGGGGGAGCGCGGGGCGAGGCCGGGGCGCGTGGGGCCCCTTCCCGTGCGGCGCCGAATCGCTTGCCCCGCCCGCGGCTCCGGGCGCTGCGCTCAGCCTGCCGGAGTGATCCTGCCCGTCACCTCGCCCAGGCCTACACGGGTGCCGCCCGGGCCCGGGGCCCAGGCGGTGAGGGTGACCTCGTCGCCGTCCTCCAGGAAGGTGCGCTTGCCGGTGGGGAGGTCGATGGGGGCGGTGCCGTTCCAGGTGAGTTCGAGGAGGGAGCCGCGTTCCCGTTCGGTGGGGCCGCTGACCGTGCCCGAGCCGTAGAGGTCGCCGGTGCGGAGGGACGCGCCGTTGACGGTCATGTGGGCGAGTTGCTGCGCGGCCGTCCAGTACATCGTGGAGAAGGGGGGCTCGGAGATGGTGTGGCCGTTCACGGCGACGGAGATACGCAGGTCGTAGCCGCCGGGCTCGTCCTCGGCGTCGTCGAGGTAGGGGAGCAGGGCGTGGGTGCGGGCGGGCGGGGAGACCCGGGCGTCCTCCAGGGCGTCCAGCGGGGTGATCCACGCCGAGACGGACGTGGCGAAGGACTTGCCCAGGAACGGGCCCAGCGGGACGTACTCCCAGGCCTGGATGTCGCGGGCGGACCAGTCGTTCAGCAGGCAGAGGCCGAAGACGTGGTCCCGGAAGGCGGACAGGGGTACCGCGCTGCCCATGGGTGACGGTGTGCCCACCACGAAGCCGACCTCCGCCTCGATGTCCAGGCGGACCGACGGGCCGAAGAGCGGGGCCGGGTCGGTGGGTGCCTTGCGCTGGCCCGACGGACGTACGACCTCCGTGCCGGAGACGACGACCGTGCCCGAGCGGCCGTGGTAACCGATCGGCAGGTGCTTCCAGTTGGGGGTCAGGGAGTCCGCGGCGTCGGGGCGGAAGATCTGGCCGACGTTCCGGGCGTGGTTCTCGGAGGCGTAGAAGTCGACGTAGTCCGCGACTTCGAAGGGGAGGTGCAGGCTCACCGAGGAGAGGGGGTGGAGGAGCGGGGCGACGGTCTCCTGGTGGGACGGGACGGTGACCCAGGCGGTGAGGGCGCGCCGGATGTCGGACCAGGTCGTACGGCCTGCGGCGAGAAGGGGGTTGAGGGTCGGGCGGGCCAGTACGGAGACATAGGGGGAGCCGAGCGCGGCGGCAGCGGCACCCGCGTCCAGGACGTGGTCGCCGAGCCTGACGCCGACCCGGCGGTCCGTGGAGCCGGGCGGGGTGAACACGCCGTACGGGAGATTGTGCGGGCCGAAGGGGTCGCCCTCGGGGACATCGAAGGGGGGCATGGGGTGCTGCCTCGCTCTCGTGTGTCGTGCCGTGTGGCCATGTGGTCGCGCCACAGGTTACGGGTGAGTTGCGGGCTCGGGGCAGTGTCCCCAGTGTCTAAAGAGTTCGTAATGTCCGGATAAGCCTTGTCCGGAGCGGATGATTCCGGCTTAGCGTCCTTTGGGGGGACACGGACGGGGTGGGTCCGGTCCGTAGGGGGGACACGTGGGGGGACCCGTGGCCAGGAGCAGCACTGTGCCGTTTTCGGCCGACCATGCCGTGCCGGCGCTGATCGTGAAGTTCGGTGACTATCCGCTGCACCACGGAGGCGTCGGGGCCATCCGCAGTCTGGGACGGCTGGGCGTTCCGATGTATGCGATCACCGAGGACCGCTGCACGCCGGCGGCCGCCTCGCGTTATCTGCGGCGCGCGTTCGTCTGGCCGACCACCGGGACCGAGGAACCGGAGCGGCTCGTCGAGGGGTTGCTGCGGATCGGGCGGCGGATCGGGCGTCCAGCTCTGCTCGTTCCCACGGACGAGGAGGCGGCCGTGCTGATCGCCGAGCGGCAGGAGGAGCTGGGGGACGCCTTTCTCTTCCCGCGCGTGGAGGCGGCGCTGCCGCGTCGGCTCGCCAGTAAGCAAGGGCTGCACGAGTTGTGCGTGGAGCACGGCATACCGACTCCGGCCGCCGCGTTCCCGCAGTCGTACGAGGACATCGAGCGGTTCGCGCGGACGGCCCGGTTCCCGTTGGTGGCCAAGAACCGGGAGGCGTTCGTGCGGCGCGCCCGGCCCGCCGTCAACGGCACTACGCGCATCGCGAGTCGGCAGGCGCTGCTGTCCCTGGCCCGCGACTGGGGCGAGCGTCCCGGCGTGATCCTTCAGGAGTACCTGCCCCGGGAGGAGGCCGAGGACTGGATCGTGCACGCCTACTTCGACGCCGACTCGAATCCGCGCGCGTTGTTCACGGGCGTGAAGGTCCGTTCCTGGCCCCCGCACGCGGGAATGACGGCAAATGCGTACGTCGTCGACAATCCGGAACTCGCGGACCTTGCCGCACGTTTCATCAAACAGATCGGCTTCACCGGAATCATCGACCTCGACCTGCGCTTCGACCGGCGCGACGGACAGTACAAGCTCCTCGACTTCAACCCGCGGATGGGCGCCCAGTTCCGGCTCTTCGAGAGCGAGTCGGGGGTGGACGTCGTGCGGGCCATGCATCTCGATCTGACCGGGCGCACCGTTCCGGAGGGGGAACAGCGCGCCGGGCACCGGTACATCGTGGAGAACATCGACCTGCCCGCCCTCCTCGCCTATCGGCGCAGCGGCTACACGACGCCGCACGCACCGACCCGGGCGAGCGGGACGGAACTGGCCTGGCTCGCGGGTGACGACCCGCTGCCGTTCCTCACGATGCTCGCCCGCATCGTACGGCCGGGCGCGAAGCATCTGTATCAGCTGTGGCGGGCCGGCCGTCGTGGCGGCAAGGCGTAGGTATCAGGCGTAGTGGCGACAACTGCTGACCGGTTGGGCGGCAGCAGCAGAGCAGTAGAACAGCGCGAAGTGGCGAAGCAGCGTCCTGGGAGGGGACTTCGTGAATCATCCGGTAGCGGTAATCGGCGCGGGACCGTTCGGTCTGTCAACCGCCGCGCATCTGCGGGCGCGTGGCATTCCGGTGAGAGTGTTCGGCGAGCCCATGGTGAGCTGGCGGGACCACATGCCCGCCGGGATGCTCCTGAAGTCGACTCCGGTGGCCTCCAACATCGACGCCCCGCAGCGGGGTCACAACCTGGTCGACTACTGCGACGCGGCGGGGATACGCCGGTTGGTCACGGACGAGGACATCGTCCCGGTGGAGACCTTCATCGCGTACGGCGAGTGGTTCCAGCAGCGGCTCGTGCCCGAGTTGGAGCGGGTACGGGTGGTGTCCGTGGACCGGCGGCAGCACAAGGGCGCGGGCAGCGGTGGCGGCGACGGTGGCTTCGAACTCAAGCTGGACTCGGGTGAGTTGTTCACCGCGCGGGCGGTCGTGGTGGCGACCGGGTTGTCGGGGCTCGCGCATCTGCCCCCGGAGCTGGCCGGCGCCGCGCCGGACGGGCCCTCGCCCACGGGGCCGGTGTCCCACAGTTCGCAGCACCATGATCTGGGCCGGTTCGCGGGCCGGGAGCTGATCGTCGTCGGTGCGGGCCAGTCCGCGCTGGAGACGGCGGCGCTGGCGGCGGAGGCGGGGGCACGGGTACGGGTGGTGTCGCGGGGGCGCGGTCGCGTCGCCTTCGGTGCGCCCCCGTGGCGGCAGCCCAGGCTGCGGCCCGAGTCGCCGTTCGGCAACGCGTGGTCGCTCTGGGCCCTCACCTACTACCCGCATCCCTACCGCCATCTCCCGGCCCAGGCCCGCCACTATCTGGTCCGCCGGGTCCTCGGACCGCTCGGGGCGTGGTGGCTGCGCGACCGGTTCGAGGAGAAGGTGCAGGTGAGCGAGGTCGCGCGGATCGTACGGGCAACGGGGGACGCACGGGGTAGCGGGGCTGCGGCGGGCTCTGCCGGTGGGCGGCCCGTGTTGACCGTGGAGGATCTCGGCGGACGTACCCGGGAGTTGTCGGCCGACCACGTCATATCCGCGACCGGCTACCGCGTCGACATCGCCGCGATGGACTTCCTCGGGCACGAGCTGCGTGCGGAGCTGGCGGTGAGCCGGGGCACGCCGAGGCTCGGTGCCGGGTATGTGTCCTCCGTACCGGGGTTGTACTTCACGGGGTTGCCGGCGGCCGCTTCGTACGGGCCGGTGATGCGGTTCGTGTGCGGGACGGAGTTCGCGTCACCGAGGTTGGTGGGGCATCTGGCGGCCGCGCACGGGTAGGGCGCGGACGGGGGCGGGCGGCAACGGGTGCGGACCGCGATTTCATGCCGTTCGGGCCTTCCCGGGGCGGGAGTTGGGGCAGGCTGGGAGGCTGTTGCTGTCGGGATGCCGAACGTCGTCCGGTTCGGGCGGAGACCGATGTGCCGAACGATCCGTATTCTCTGGATCATGGCCGCTCCCACCTCATACGCACTTATCGCCACGGACCTGGACGGAACGCTCCTGCGTGCCGACGACACGCTCTCCGACCGGTCGCGGACCGCGCTGGCGCGTGCCACGGCCGCCGGCGCCCAGCACTTGGTGGTGACGGGACGGCCGGCGCCGAGAGTCCGGCCGCTGCTCGACGACCTCGGGGCCGGGGGGCTCGCGGTGTGCGGACAGGGCGCGCAGTTGTACGACGCCGGCGCGGACCGTCTGCTGTGGTCGGTGACCCTGGACCAGGAGCTGGCGGAGACCGCGCTCGGCAAGATCGAGGCGGAGGTCGGGCAGGTGTACGCCGCCGTGGATCAGGACGGTGTCGACGGGCTGACGCTCATCGAACCCGGGTATCTGATGCCGCACCCGACGCTGCCCGCCGTACGGGTGCCGCACCGGGACGACCTGTGGGCCGCACCCATCAGCAAGGTGCTGCTGCGTCACCCGTCGCTGTCCGACGACGAGTTGGCGTCGGCGGCGCGTGGAGCGGTCGGTTCGCTCGCGACCGTCACCATGTCGGGGCCGGGCACCGTCGAACTCCAGCCATGCGGCATCACCAAGGCGACGGGGCTCGCGCTCGCCGCCGAGTACCTCGGGCTGGCCTCGTCCGCCACCATCGCCTTCGGCGACATGCCCAATGACATCCCCATGTTCGACTGGGCGGCCCATGGGGTGGCCATGGCCAACGCCCATCCCGAACTCAAGGCGGTGGCGGACGAGGTCACCCTCTCGAACGAGGACGACGGGATCGCGGTCGTGCTGGAGCGGTTGTTCGGAGCCGGAACCGGAGCCGGGGACGGGAACGAGTACTGGAACGCGCCCGGGGCGTGGCGGTGAGGGCGGGCCGGTCTAGTAGGCGCCGTACACGTTGTCTATCGAGCCGTATCGAGCCGCCGCGTAGTTGCAGGCCGCTGTGATGTTCGCGATCGGGTCGTAGGGGTCGTACGAGGTGCCGGCGACGTGGTAGGCGGCGAAGGTCGGGTCGATGACCTGGAGGAGGCCCTTGGAGGGGGTGCCGGCCGCCGCGTTCGAGTCCCAGAGGTTGATGGCGTTCGGGTTGCCCGAGGACTCGCGGATGATGTTGCGGTAGATGCCGTTGTACGTTCCCGGGATTCCGTTCTGCGCCATGATGTCGAGCGATTCGCGGATCCAGCCGTCCAGGTTGTTCGCGTAGTTCGTCGCCGACGACACGGACGCGGCGGACGACGGTGCGGCTGATGCCGTTGTCGCGGTCAGGAAGGGAAAGGCCAGGGCTACGGCGGCCGTTCCGGTGATGGCGAGTGTGCGCGGGAGCGTGAGCGGGCGGCGGGTGGTTCTCGCGCGGCCGTGCTGACCTCGTGCGGGCATGGTGAGTCCTCTCCGACGCCTACGAGGTGAGCTGTCGGGTTCGGGCGGGAGATGCCCGGCCGGGCGCCTGCTTCGGCGCGCGACTTCACCCCTAGCCGCTCCGGCGTCGTGCCCGGACCGGCGGCTTACCTGGGTCCCCCGCTCCTGCCTGCGTGAGTCACGTGTGGGTGGGTGGGATGGTGCTCTGCGGGCGGTGGCAGGATTCGGCGATCCGCCCGGCGTGGCGAGAACGTATGCGAGAGCACACGGGTGGAACAAGGGGCGGAAACGCAGGACTTGGTCATTTGGGGCGCATGTTGGGGACAAAACGGGCGGAGGTGTGGAGCGGGTGGGAAGTAACTTGCCTTTTGCGAACGGGGAGTTTGTGGGGGAGGGGGTGGCGGGGGCTGGAATTTGGAGTGACTCGAATCACGGGGTGGGGGTAGTCGTGGTCTGGGTGGGATGAGTGGGGTGAATAGGGGGTTTTAGGGTTTTTAGGCTTCTTGTGGGTGTGTCTGCCGGGAGGGTGGAACCTCTCGTGCGATGCGCGTCGTTGTCGTAGCGACGGGCGCGGCGGGTGCCGTCAGGGAGGTGGTGGCGTATGCGCGGGTGCGGTCACTGGTGTCACGGGTGGGGCGCGGGATGTTTATGAATGTCCATACTTATGGGCTGATCAAAAACATTCCGGTCGTGATCCGATACCGCCTGGCCTGGACGGGCGGGCGCTCGTGGTGATCGAAACGTGACCGGATACGCTGACTTGAGTGATGGCAGCGACCTATCGACACACCGTGTGACCGCCAGTAGACACCAGCAGACAGGAGATCCCTCGTGACCGTCGTCGGGCCGTTCGGGCTGAGCGTGCGGGACCAGGCTCTCGAAGCCGATGTCCAGGCCGGATTGGCGGCTGTCGAGGAAGGTTTGCTCGAAGCCACCAAGAGCGAGGTGCCCTTCATCACGGAGGCCGCGCAGCACCTCGTACGGGCCGGCGGGAAGCGGTTCCGGCCGTTGCTCGTGATGCTCGCCTCGCAGTTCGGCGACCGGCACGCGCCGGGGATCGTGCCGTCGGCGGTGGTGGTGGAGCTGACCCACCTCGCGACGCTGTACCACGACGACGTCATGGACGAGGCCGAGGTGCGGCGCGGGGTGCCCAGCGCCAACACGCGCTGGGGGAACTCCGTAGCGGTCCTGACCGGCGACTTTCTCTTCGCGCGCGCCTCGCACATCCTCGCCGACCTCGGGCCCGAGGCGGTGCGGGTGCAGGCGGAGGCGTTCGAGCGGCTGGTGACCGGGCAGATCCTGGAGACGGCGGGGCCGTCGGACGGGCGGGACCCGGTCGAGCACTACCTGGACGTACTGGGCGGGAAGACCGGGTCGCTGGTGGCCGTGGCCTGCCGGTTCGGGGCGATGATGTCCGGCGCCGACGACAGTGTCGTGGATGTGCTCACCCAGTACGGGGAGCGGCTCGGGGTCGCCTTCCAGCTCGCGGACGATGTGCTGGACATCGCGTCCGACTCCCACGAGTCCGGGAAGACCCCCGGGACGGATCTGCGGGAGGGCATTCCCACGATGCCCGTGCTGCGGTTGCGGGAGCGGGTGGCCCGGATGGGGCTGGCCGAGGATGTCGCGCTGTGCGAGTTGCTGGACTCCGATCTGAGTGACGATGCGCGGCATGCGGAGGCGTTGGCTCGGCTGCGGGTGCATCCGGCGTTGGCGCAGGCTCGGCGGGACACGGTGCGGTTCGCTGAGGAGGCGCGGGCTGCGTTGGTGCCGTTGGCTGAGTGTGATGCGAAGGTGGCGTTGGGGGAGATGTGTGACGCGGTGGTGCATCGGGCTGGGTAGGGTTTTTCGCCCCCGCCGCCCTTACCCGTCCCATCCCTGGGGGCTGCCGCCCCCAGACCCCCGCTTCGGCCTGAACGGCCTCGTCCTCAAACGCCGGACGGGCTAAAGATGTGCGTGACGCACGTCACATTATTGGACTAAGTCCAAATCGAGACCTCTTCCGTATGGGTTCACAGAAGCTGACGCAGGGGGCGTCAGCTGCGATACGGGGAGAAAAAGAATCATGGGCCGTAAAAGCCTGATCGTTTCCGGGGGTGCGGTGGTCGCCGCTGCCGGGATTGCCGCCGCTGTCCTTCCGGCGGTGGCCGCGAACGGGGATCGTGGTGGTGATCGCAATGCCCACGGCGACCACGTGGGCATCGTCACCCAGGGTGTGGGTGCCGGAGGCGGTGGCACCGTTCTCGTCGCCAGTCTTCGGGGTGCCAACGAGGTGCCCGTGGCCGGTGGGCCCGCCGTCGGGGACCGGGACGGGGCTGCCGTCGAGTTCGTCAAGGTCAAGGGCGACAAGGTGTCCGTCGCCGTGGCCTGGCGCGGTATCGGCAAGCCGACCCTCCTCCACATCCACCAGGGCGCCAAGGGTACGAACGGCGGCGTCAAGATCGACTTCACCGGGTTGCTCGGCAAGGGCAGCGGTGGCGGCAAGGGACGTACCGTCACGGGAACCGTCAAGGTCAACGACGCCGCCCTGCTCGCGAAGCTCAAGTCCGACCCCGGCGCCTTCTACGCCAATCTGCACACCGCCGAGTTCCCGGGCGGAGCCGTCCGCGGGCAGCTCCACAAGGTCACCGTCGCCTCCTTCGACTTCCGGGACGCCCTCGACAACTTCCAGGCGTCCGTCGTCAAGGGCAAGCAGATCTACCAGTGCAAGCCCGCCGAGGGCGGCGGATACGCCTTCGCGCAGCGGGACGTCAGTGCCGTACTCGGCGGGAACATCGCGCACACCTTCGTGAAGCCCAACTCCGGTACGCCGCAGTGGATCGCCCCCGACCGCAGCGCGGTCACCGGGTCGCTGATCTCCAAGACCCCGAACGGCGCCAGGAACATCCCCGAACTGGACCTCAGGGCCACCCAGTCCGGCAAGCACCGCGGGCTGCTCGCCCGTACGACCGAGATCCTGCGGCTGAACACCGTGGGCGGTGTCGCACCGGCCGGCTCCTGCTCGCCCGGCGCCATCGTGGGCGTGCCCTACCAGGCGGACTACGTGTTCCTGCGGAGCTGAGCCGCGGAGTCGCCGGACGGTCGGCATCGAGGCGGGGCTTCCCCGGTACCGCCACCGCACGACCCCTACGGGTCGGGGGAAGCACCGCCTCCTCATGTCATCCCGTAGCAGTACGCGGAGTTGAGACCAAGGTCTGACGATTCCTCTTCGCCGATTTGGTGAGATGGAAAGCACCACTCCTCACCGGTTCGGGTGAGAATGGCGGCTCAGGGTGGACAGGTGTGGGACTGACAGCCGCCGCCGACGACGGAGGTAAGGCACACATGGCACCGTACGAAGAGGCCAAGTCCGGCAACCGGATCGAGGCCGAGATCGAGACCGAGGCCGAGGACGTGCCGTCGCGACGCCGCAAGGCCGCGCGGTACACCGCCCCGGCCGTGGTGATCGGTCTGACGGTCGCGACGATCGGGCTGGTACCGGCGTTCGCCGGCTCCGGTGATCCCGATCTGCCGAAGATCAGCGCGCAGGAACTCATCGAGAAGATCGCCGCGTCGGACACTCAGCAGCTGTCCGGCACGGTGAAGATCAGCACGGACCTGGGGCTGCCCGACCTCGGTGGTCTGGAGAGCGGCCTGCTCTCGGGCGGCCTCGGCGGGGGTGCCAGTGGTTCGGGGTCGGCCGCCGATCCGAGCGCCAAGCTCCTCGAACTGGCCTCCGGCACGCACACGGTCCGGGTCGCCGTCGACGGCCCCGACAAGCAGAAGGTGTCGCTGCTGGAGAAGGCCGCCGAGTACAGCGTCATCCACAACGGCGACGAGGTGTGGGCGTACGACAGTTCGTCGAACGAGGCGTACCACGCGACGGCTCCCGCATCCGAGGGCGGCAAGGACAAGGCCGACGGCAAGGACCAGGCCCTGCCCGACGACGTGCCCGCCACGCCCAAGGAGTTCGCCGAGGAGGCCCTGAAGGCGGCCGACGGCACGACCTCCGTGACCGTCGACGGCACCGCCCAGGTCGCCGGCCGCGACGCCTACAAGCTGGTCATCAAGCCGAAGGAGTCCGGGTCTACGGTCGGGGCGATCAGCATCGCGGTCGACTCGAAGACCGGTACGCCGCTGAAGTTCACGCTCACCCCGGCGAGCGGTGGCGCGGCCGTCGTGGACGCCGGCTTCGTCGACGTCGACTTCGCCAAGCCCGCCGCCTCGACCTTCGACTTCACCCCGCCCAAGGGAACGAAGGTCACCGAGGAGGGCTCGGGCACGGCCGAGGAGGACTTCGGCGGTGACTCCGGCAAGAAGTTCGAGGAGGACCTCAAGGGTCTCGAGGACCACGAAGGGGCAGTGGACGGGCTCGAAGGCGATGACGTCAAGGTCATCGGCGAGGGCTGGAACTCCATCGCCGCCTTCGACTCGGGCGCCGAGAGCGGCCTGCCGTCGGCCGGTGACTCCCCGGACGCCGGCGCGTTCGGCGGCTTCCTCGACTCCTTCGGCGACAAGGTCTCCGGCGACTTCGGCTCCGGCACGGTCTTCAAGACCCGCCTGATCAACGCCCTGATGACGGACGACGGCAAGCTCTACGTCGGCGCCGTCACGAAGGACGCGCTGGTGAAGGCGGCGAACGCGGCCCAGTAACTCGCGTAACTCCCGTTCGGGAACCTCCGGACGAGAATCCCAGTTGTACGAGTAGACGACCGAGGGAGCCGGGGGAGCCCATGGAGGAAGCGTCCGCCGCGGAGCGGGGAGAGCCGGAAGAGGTGCACCGGGGTGACGATGGCGCGGTCATCGTCACCCGTGCCCTCACCAAGCGTTACCGCGGTGGACAGCTCGCCGTCGACGCTCTCGACCTCACCGTCCCGGCGGGCAGCGTCTTCGGTTTCCTCGGGCCGAACGGCTCCGGCAAGACGACCACCATCCGCATGCTGATGGGCCTGATCGAGCCGACGTCGGGCACGGCGCGGGTGCTGGGGCGGCCGATGCCCCGCGCCACCCGCGCCGTACTGCCGCATGTCGGCGCGCTCATCGAAGGGCCCGCGCTATACGGCTTCCTCTCGGGCCGCGACAACCTCGTCCGGTACGACGCCGCCGACCCGACCGCCGATCCGCGCACCCGGCGTACGCGCGTCGCGCACGCCCTGGACCGGGTGGGCCTCACGGCCGCCGCCGGCAAGAAGGCGAAGGCGTACTCGCTGGGCATGAAGCAGCGGCTCGGTCTCGCGGCCGCGCTGCTCCAGCCGCGCCGCCTGCTCGTCCTCGACGAGCCGACGAACGGGCTCGACCCGCAGGGGATGCGCGAAATCCGTTCCCTGGTACGGGAGTTGGCCTCCGACGGCACCACCGTCTTCCTCTCCTCCCACCTCCTCGACGAGATCGAGCAGGTCTGTTCGCACGCGGCCGTCATGGCACAGGGCCGACTGATCACCCAGGGCCCGGTGTCCGAACTGGCCGCCGGCGCACGCGGACGCCTCGTCGTCACGACACCGGACACGGCGGACGCGGCCCGCGTACTGAAGGAGCAGGGCGCTTCGGACGTCGTCATCACCGAGGACCAGGTGACCGCGGAACCTCCGGACCGCGAACTCGCCGACGTGAACGCCGCGTTGGTCGGCGCGGGCGTCCGCGTCCGAGGCTTCGGCGTCAAACAGGCCTCCCTGGAGGACGCGTTCATGGCGCTGACGGGGGAGGGCTTCGATGTCGCAGGCTGAGGTTCAGGCAAGCGCCCCAAAGGGGCGCGAGGCTGCATCGGATGTGCGGCTACCGCCGCGTGAGCGCGACCAGCCACAACAAACCGTCAGCCGCCGAACAACCGTCCGAGGCACCCTCTTCGGCAACGAACTACTCACCACCTTCCGCCGCTGGCGCACCCTCGCCCTCCTGGGCGTACTGGCGGCGGTACCAATCCTCATCGGCATTGCAATCAAGATCGAGACCGGCGACGGTTCGTCCGGCGTCGGCGGCGGCCCGGGCGGAGGCGGCGGCCCCGCCTTCATCTCGCAGATCACCAACAACGGCCTCTTCCTGGTGTTCACGGCCCTGGCCGCAACCCTCCCCTTCTTCCTCCCGATGGCCATCGGCGTCATCGCGGGCGACGCGATAGCCGGCGAGGCAAGCGCGGGCACCCTCCGCTATCTGCTGGTCGCCCCGGCCGGCCGCACCCGCCTGCTTCTCACCAAGTACGCGACCACGCTGACGTTCTGCCTGGTCGCGACGCTGGTGGTGGCACTGTCGGCGCTCACAGTCGGCGCGCTGCTCTTCCCACTCGGCGATCTGATGACGATCTCCGGTACGAGCATCAGCTTCACGGAGGGACTGGGGCGGGCGCTGCTGATCGCACTGGTCGTCGCCGCGTCACTGATCGGGGTGGCGGCGCTCGGCCTGTTCATCTCCACCCTGACGAGCAGCGGCATCGCGGCGATGGCGACGACCGTCGGACTGCTCATCACCGTCCAGATCCTCGACCAGATACCCCAACTGCACGCGCTCCAGCCGTACTTCTTCTCCCACTACTGGCTGTCCTTCGCCGACCTCATGCGCGAACCGGTCTACTGGGACGACCTGGTGAAGAACCTCGGCATCCAGGCCGTGTACGCGGCGGTGTTCGGCTCGGCGGCCTGGGCGCGGTTCACGACGAAGGACATCACGGCCTGAAGTCCCCTCGCCCGAATGGGCCGAACCGGCCGGACTATTCGAAGAACGTCTTCGCGCGGGTGAGCGCGCCGGTGTCCTTCAGTACGTCACCGGGCTTGCTCCCGTTGCCGAGCAGCACCCCGCCGAACCGCATCCCCATGTACGCGGCCGAGTTGCGGAGCGTACCGACCAGCGGGTCGGCGAGCGCCGGGTCCGGGTCGGCGAGGACGGTGACGCCCCAGAGCGTGCGTCCGGCGAGGGTGGCCTTGAAGTCCAGGTCAGGAGTGCGCAGCCAGCCCGACCAGTAGTCGAGATAGCGCTTGACGGGGGCGGACACCGAGTACCAGTACAGCGGCGAGACGATCACGATGTCCGTGGCCGCGAGCGTCGCGTCGAGCAGGAGGGCCGTGTTGTTTCCGGTGGGCCGGACGTGGTCCGCGTCATGGCGCAGATCCTCGAAGTCGGGCAGTGGATGCTCGGCGAGACTCAGCCAGTGCTGCTCGACCTCGGCGGGCAGCTGTTCGGCGGCCCGGCGGGAGAGCGCCTCGGTGTTGCCGTCGGTGCGGCTGCTGCCCAGGAGGAAGAGGAAGCTGCGGTTCATGGTGGGCCCCCGGTGCGGTTGGAGTACGGCAGGTGTGGCGCGCACGGTGAGTCGATGCACGCACAGTACATGCGTGTGCATTAACGGCCCGCCTGTGCATCAACAACTGGCCAGACCCGCCTGTTCCTCCGCCTCCGCCATGACCCGCAGCAGCACCTGCTCCTCGCCGTGCCGTGCCACCGCCTGGAGTCCGACGGGGCAGCCGTCCGGGCCGAAGCCCGCCGGGATGCTCGCCGCCGGGTGCCCGCTGAGGTTGAACGCCCAGGTCAGCGCGGTCGAGTACCGGTCGCCCGGGCCCTCGTGGCCGTGCGGCGGGTTCGGCGTCGTGGGGGTCAGCAGCAGGTCGGCCCGGCTGAACAGCTCCGCGAGCCGCCGGTCGTTGGCGGCGCGCAGCCGGTACGCCGCCGCCGTATCGCCGCCCGTGTCCGCACCCCTAGCCCCACCCTCACCCGTGCCCCCACCCGGCGCCCGCAGCGCCAGCCAAGCCGGCCCCGGATCGTCGAGGCGCACGAGGGCATCGTCCGGCGGCAACAGCCGTACGACCCCGGCACCGTCGAGCCGCAGCGCGGCCCCGTGCGCGACGAGGGCGGGACCGGGATCGGCGCGGGCGAAGCCGAGGGAGTCGGACCAGAGGGCTGTGAGAGGCCGCCGTACGCACTCGCCCTCCTGGTCCCCCTCCTCGGTCACGCACCGCCAGTACGCCCCCAGGTCAACCGCCCGCCGAGCCACCGCCCCCACCGCGCTCAGCCCCGTCCGGTCGGGATGCGGCAGGCGCCCGTTCGTCGACTTGAGCCCGAACACCCCGCACCAGGCGGCCGGGATGCGTATGGACCCGGCGCCGTCCGCGCCGGTCGCGAGAGGGACCAGGCCCGCTGCCACAGCCGCCCCTGCCCCCGCCGACGAACCGCCCGGCACCCGGTCCGCACGCCACGGGTTGACCGTCCGTCCGCCGGCCCCAAGTCCCCATGTCTGCCAGGGAGTTCCAGGCGCGGGTACGGACGTGGCGCCCACCGGTACGCACCCGGCGGCGATCAGCCGTACCGCGTCCGCCGTCCGCTCCCCGTACCGCCCCTTCACCGCGAGCGGTACGCCCGCGAGCGGCAGCCGCTCACCCGCCGCGACCCGGACATCGACCTCGCGCGCCCGCCGTACCGCCGCCTCGCCCCACACCTCCCTGAACGCGCACAACTCCGGTTCCACGGCGGCGATCCGCGCGAGCGCGGCCGTGACGACCTCGACGGCGGTCACGTCCCGCGCCCGTACGGCGGCGGCGATCTCCGAGACCGAGACGGAGGGGAGGCTGCTCAACTTTCCACACACCCCGAGGCCATGCGCCCCGACACCCGAACACGCGCACCGCGCATGGAACGTTCCTTCCCCCATACCGAACCGACGACCTGCCGACCGATCTTGGCATCCGTGCGATGCCATCGCCGGTGCGGTACGGGGGAGTTGGACCACCGACTGCGCGCGTGTTACTCCGACAGCTCCCAGACCGCGTACGCCGCCGCGTCGCTGTTGCGGTCGAGGGCGGTGTCGTTGATGTTGGCCGTCGTGTCGCAGGACGAGTGGTAGCAGCGGTCGAACGCCTGGCCCGACGTACCGCCCCACTTGGCCGCCTGCGCCGCCGACTTGGTGTTGCTGGCGCCGGTGAACAGACCGCCGACCGGGACGCCCACGTTCTTGAAGGGCGCGTGGTCGGAGCGGCCGTCGCCCTCGGTCTCGATCTCGGTCGGGACGCCGAGGCCCGCGTAGTAGTCCTTGAAGGTCTGCTCGATGGTCGGGTCGTCGTCGTAGACGAAGTAGCCGGGGTTGGGCGAGCCGATCATGTCGAAGTTCAGATAGCCGTCGATGCGCGCGCGGTTCGCGGCGGAGAGGTTGTTGACGTAGTACCGGGACCCGACCAGCCCCAGCTCCTCCGCTCCCCACCAGGCGAAACGCAGATGCTTCGTGGGCTGGTACTGGGCGCGGGAGACGGCGAGCGCGATCTCCAGGACGGCGGCCGAACCACTGCCGTTGTCGTTGATACCGGCGCCGGAGGTGACGCTGTCGAGGTGCGAGCCCGCCATGATCACCTGCTCGGGGTCGCCGCCGGGCCAGTCGGCGATCAGGTTGTAGCCGGTACGGCTCGACGCGGTGAACTGCTGGATGGTCGTGGTGAATCCGGCCGCGTCCAGCTTGGCCTTCACATAGTCGAGCGAGGCGCGGTAACCGGTTCTGCCGTGCGCCCGGTTGCCGCCGTTGGCGGTGGCTATGGACTGCAACTGGGTCAGATGCGCCTTGACGTTGGCCAGCGGCAGGTCGGGCGCGGCGGCGAGCTTCACGGACGAGTCGGGTGCGGGGGCCGCGCCGGCCGCAGCGCTCGTGGTGAGGAGCGCGGTGGTGGCGAGCACGGTGACGGCCACAGCGGTGGCTGTGGCGCGTCCGGGAACCGAGAGCTTCATGTGGGGGGCTCCGAATTCCTTGGGAATCACAGGGATTCCACAGCGGATAGGTGCCTGGATGGTGAAGCTCTGGCCAACTGTTCGTCAAGAGCGCTATCTGGACAGGGAGTTCGCATACCGGATGAACATGGACATGACCAGTAGGCCGCTGTGCCCGGTGTTCGGTCAGTGGACGCAGAACTCGTTTCCCTCCGGGTCCGCCATCACCACCCACTCACCGCCCATCTCCTGTACCTCCCGCAGCACTCTCGCCCCCAGCTCGGTCAGCCGCTCGACCTCGGATGTGCGCAGGTCCGGGCCCGGGTGCAGATCGAGGTGGAGCCGGTTCTTGCCCGTCTTCTGCTCCGGCACGCGCTGGAACAGCAGCCGCCGCCCGAGCCCGGTCCCGCTCTCCTCCTCGTACGGATCACCGGGATGCCGTACGGCGGCCAGGTCCCGCCAGGCGCGCCGGCCGTCCACCTCGACGGTCAGCTCGTCCGGCACGGCACCGATGTCCAGCAGCCGCTCGACCAGCGCACTGTGGTCCTCGACGGTGTACGCGAGCGCGGCACCCCAGAAACCGGCCTGCGCGTGCGGGTCCGCGCAGTCGACGACCAGCTTCCAGTGGACGGGGGTGGGTGTGGGGACGGGAGCGGATTGGGTGGATCCGGGCGTCAGTGTCATGGAAACCACTTATAACGTGCCGCACTGACAACGCCCCGCTTCAGCGGCGGACGTCCCGCGTGTTCAGGCGTGCATCCCGCGTGTTCAGCCGCGCACGTCCTGCGCGGCTTCCGCCGTCCGGGGAGCGGGGATCCCCTCGGCCCCCGCCCTCAGCGCCCGCGCCCCCCGCCGAGCCGCCCGCAGCGCGTCCCACGTCAGCAGGGCGAGTGCCAGCCACACCAGGGCGAAGCCGGCCCAGCGTTCCGGGGGCATGGCCTCGTGGAAGTAGAAGATGCCGAGGAGGAACTGGAAGACGGGGGCCAGGTACTGGAGCAGGCCCAGCGTCGACAGAGGCACCCGGATCGCCGCCGCGCCGAAGCAGACCAGCGGGAGGGCGGTCACGATGCCGGTCGCCGCGAGCAGGGCCGCGTGCCCGGCGCCCTCCTGACCGAAGGTCGCCTCGCCCTGTCCGCCCAGCCACAGCAGATACGCCAGCGCGGGCAGGAACTGGACCGCGGTCTCGGCGGCCAGCGACTCCACGCCACCCAGATTGACCTTCTTCTTCACCAGGCCGTATGTCGCGAACGAGAAGGCCAGACAGAGGGAGATCCAGGGCGGCCGGCCGTATCCGATCGTCAGGACGAGCACGGCGGCGAGACAGACGCCGACCGCCGTCCACTGCACCGGCCGCAGCCGTTCCTTCAGCAGGATCACGCCCATGGCGATGGTGACCAGCGGGTTGATGAAGTAGCCGAGCGAGGCCTCGACGACGTGCCCGGTGTTCACGGCCCAGATGTAGACGCCCCAGTTGACCGTGATGAGCGCCGCCGCGACCGCTATCAGTGCCAGTCGGCGCGGTTGCCGCAGCAGTTCGCCTGCCCAGGCCCAGCGGCGCAGCACCAGCAGTGCGATACCGACGAAGGCGAGGGACCACACCATCCGGTGGGCCAGGATCTCGACCGCCCCGGCCGGCTTCAGCAGCGGCCAGAAGAGCGGGACGAGGCCCCACATCCCGTATGCCGCGAAGCCGTTCAGCAGACCCGTGCGCTGCTCGCTCGTGGGCTTCCCGGCCACCGGTGCCTCCCCCTCGTATCAGCACATCAGCAGATGGACGTGCGTCCCTGACGGTAACGCCGAGCGCCCCCGGCTGTCATGCTCGTATCGCGATACGGTCATGACAGCCGGGGGTGGCGTCCTCAGGGGCGCTACGGGGGAGTGCGCGCCCCTGAGTGTTCTGGGGGTTACGGGTGACGTCAGGCCTTGAGCGCGGCGGCGATCGACTCGGCGATCGGCGTGGTCGGGCTGCCGGTCAGGCGGGACAGGTCGCCCGGGGTGCCGGCCAGCTGGCCCTGCTCGATGGAGGCGTCCACGCCCGCCAGGATCGCGGCGAAGGCCTCGGGCAGACCGGCGCCGGTCAGGATGCCGGTGAAGACCTCGACGGAGACGGCGTTGTAGGGGACATCCTTGCCGGACTGCTTGGACACCTCGGCGGCGTACTCGGCGAAGGTCCACGCCGTGTCGCCGCTCAGCTCGTACGTCGAGTTCTCGTGGCCCTCGCCGGTCAGCACCGCGACAGCGGCGGCGGCGTAGTCGGCGCGCGCGGCCGAGGCGACCTTGCCCTCTCCGGCGGCCTGCGTGACGCCGTGCTCCAGAGCGACGGCGATCTGCTCGGTGTAGTTCTCGTTGTACCAGCCGTTGCGCAGCAGCGAGTAGGGGACGCCGGACTCGAGGATCGCCGCCTCGGTGCCCTTGTGGTCGTCGGCGAGCGCGGCCGTCAGGGTGCCCGGGGCGCTGGTGTACGCGAGCAGCGCGGCGCCCGCGGCCTTGGCGGCCTCCAGGACGACCTTGTGCTGGCCGACACGGCCCTTGTCGAACTCGTTGCCGGAGATGAGCAGCACCTTGTCACCGGCGGCTATGACACCGTCGAAGGTCTCGGGCTCGTTGTAGTTGGCGACGGCGATCTTCACGCCGCGGGCCGCGAAGCCGGACGCCTTCTCCGCGTCGCGCACGACGGCGGTGATCTGGTCGGCCGGAACCTTCTCCAGCAGCTGCTCGACGACGTGACGACCGAGGTGGCCGGTGGCTCCGGTGACGACGATGCTCATGATGCGTATCTCCTTGTGGGATGCGGGCTGGCACTAACCCTAGGAGAAGCGCTAACTCTTGGAAAGTACCCACTTTCAAGTAAGGTACTTACATGACAGTAAGTGCGGCAGTGAGCGGCGAGGCCGAAGCCAGGAGCAAGTACACGACGGTCGACGCCGAGGGCAGGTGCCCGTACCGCCTGGTCATGGAGCATGTCACCAGCCGCTGGGGTGTGCTCGTCCTCATGGAGCTGCAGGAGCGCTCGTACCGCTTCAGCGAGCTGCGCCGGGCCATCGGCGGGGTCAGCGAGAAGATGCTGACGCAGACCCTCCAGACGCTGGAGCGCGACGGCATGGTCCACCGGGACGCGAAGCCGGTCATCCCGCCCCGCGTCGACTACTCGCTCACCGACCTCGGCCGCGAGGCCGCCGCCCAGGTCAGCGCCCTGGCCGGCTGGACGAAGGACCGCATGCAGGACGTGGCCCGGGCTCGCGAGGCGTACGACGAGGCCCGGGCCGAAAGGGCCCGGGCCTCGTAGTCACTCGCGAACAGATCAGCCGGTGACGGTCCAGGTGTCGCTGCCGGCGAGCAGTGCGCCGAGGTCGCCCTTGCCGTTCTGGACGATCGCGGTGTCGAGCTGCTCGGCCA